>NZ_JBQCXF010000127.1:0-7763 GCF_051956635.1 Neisseria sp. P0022.S010
ATTGAGTCAAATCTTCATAGCTTTGCGTACAGGCTGCCAAGGGAAGAAGACTTAAGAGTAAGATGATTTTTTTCATGATTTCCCTATTCTTTTATTTTTGCTCATTCTCGGCAGGTTTGCCTTCTTCTTGTGCCTGTTGCGCAGCCAATTCGGCAGCAATCTCTTCGGCCGGACGGGCTTTGTAAGTCGTCGCAATCGCACTCAATGTCAACTCGCCTTTATTGCCTTTGCCTTCTTTGTCCTCGCCTGCGTTCACGAGTTTCAAAGAATCTAACGTAATAATGCGCGACAAATCGCCTACATCACGGGTAAATTGGCTGATTTGAGAGTATTTGCCCGTGATGGAAATCTGATACGGCAGTTTTTGAATCGGACCATCGTTTTCAGGTTGGAGCGGTGCAACGCTGTCCAAACGCAGTCCGTTGGTTGAACCTGCCTGATGCAGCTCTTGAATCAGGTTCGGAATTTCCGCATCGGTCGGCAGTTGTTTCAACAAAACGTCAAATGCAGAACGGATAGAAGCCAATTCAGCCTTCAAATTGTTCAAGCTTGCCGCCTGAATGCTTTTACGCGTAAAGGTTTCCTTCAGTTCTGCTTCTTTGGCTTCCTGCGTATTCAAGGTTTCAATCTGATCTTTAAATACGCCGACATAGCCCAACGCCAACATACCGACAATCAACAAACCTCCCAGCAAAAGTTTTGAAGGTATATTGAGCAGGTACAGGTTTTGTACGTCCAATTGTTTCAGGTTTTTATATGCCATTATTGAGCCTCCGGAGCAGGTTCTGCCACAGGTTCGGCTATTTCACTGCTGCTTTGTGCAGTCGGTGCAGGAGCTGGCGTATTCACTTGGTTGATTGAAGATTTCAAAGTAAATTCTTGGTAGTTATCTACTTTTTTGATGCTCAACAATTCAGGCTGCAAGAAAATACCTGTACTTGGCAGGGAGCGCATCATAACGGCGATTTTATTGTCGCTGACGGCATGGCCGCTAATTTTATAGCTGGTCGGGCTTTCTGCTTCCAACGCAGTCAAATAAGTATTATCGGGCGTAAGCGCATTCAAAGAATCAAGGATATAAGCTGCTTGATAGCGTTTTTCCTGCAACTCTTCCACTTTCAGCTTCTTGGCCAAGAAGGCTTCTTTTTCTTGCTGAAGTTTATCGATTTCGCCCAATTCTCTATCAAGTCTGTCGATTTCGGTTTGCAGGAAGTTGTTGCGGCCTTCTTGATTGCTGATGGCGCTATCAATACCGAGATAGGTAGCAGCTGCCAAGCCCAAACCCACTGCAAAAGCGCCAAGCATCAATACTTTGAATTGCTGCTGCTTGCGCTGTTTAATCTCTTCCCGATACGGAAGAAGGTTGATTCTGGTTAATTCGATCATGTTCTCAAAGTCCCCTTAATGCCAATCCAAACGCCAACGTCAGTGACGGCGCATCAATTTGAAACTGCGGCAATTCTACTTTTGCACTGCGTTCCACATATGAAATCGGATGCAGGTATTCTGTTGCCGTATTGGTTTGCGAGAAAATGCTTTCCGCCAAACCTACCTGCTGAGCGGTAAAGCCGGTCAGCAGGATGTGTTTGATATTGGCGAAAGAATCAGTGGCCTGCGTGGTATAGTAAAATTGCAAAACCCGCTGAACTTCTTGCGCAACCTGCACATTAAAACGGTCGGCAATCTGAGACTGGTAGTCGGAAGGCTTGTTTTGGGAAGCCATCATTTGAGCGGCTTTTTCTTCCGTTACCCGATAAGTACGCTGAATCAGCTGATTGAGCTGCTCTGTGCTGACCGGAGTTTCTTGTTTATAGAGAATGCGGCCGTTTTGCAGAATCAGGGCATACATTTGCGTCGCATGAATGCCGAACACGGCAACTTTTTCCTCTGCCATTTCGGGAGCATGCGTATTCATCCAATAAACGAAGGCATTGCGTTGCGCCAGTAAGTCCAAATCCAAAGCGGACAAAGGCAAGCCCGCATTTTCAAACATTTCAATGCGCGGTTCGACATCGTCTTTTTTAGCGGCAACAGCTAAAACATGCTGGCCCGAACCGACTTCTTCGGCTTGAAAGTCGTAGTTCATTTCTTCAATAGGCGCAAATTGGCCGACTTCCGCCTCGACAAACTCTTCCAAGCCCAAATCGGTATCACGCGGGTTGTAAATAATTTGCTCGACTGTCGCCAAATTTTGTGGCATAGCCGCAACAATATTTTTGCAAGAACTGCGTAATTGTGTGTAAGTATGTTGGATGTAAGTGGCAAGCTGATCGTAGTCTTGAATTTTGTTGCCTTTGACAATATTTTTAGGCAATTTGGTAATAACGTATTTCTCCAGCCGAATTTGGTTTAAACTACGGCCTGTCAGTTGTACCATCTTAATGGCATGTTGGCTGATGTCGACGCCGATGGCAGAGCGGTTATTCAATCCGCTAGAAGCCTTGCCTGTTTTGGTATCTTTCGTGCTTTTAAATAAGCGCATGATTTGACTTCCCTGTATCATTTAAGAGTGAGTAACTGTTTCGTTATCCATAAAGGACTTCTTATTCTTTACACAGTATTGACTGTGGCTGATAGAAATCGTTTCCCATTTTACTTTATTTATCGCCATTAATGGCAAAATTATTACTTAGTCATGATTAAAAAGATTATAACGACCTGTATGGGTCTCTTATTAGGACTGGCTCTTTTCGGTGTAGGTCTGATTGCAATTGCAATTCTGGTAACCTATCCAAAACTGCCGTCTTTGGACTCTTTACAACACTACAAACCAAAAATGCCGCTGACGATTTATTCTTCAGACGGCCAAGTCATTGGCGTTTACGGCGAACAACGGCGTGAATTTACCAAAATCGGCGACTTCCCAAAAATTTTGAAAGACGCCGTGATTGCCGCCGAAGACAAACGCTTCTACGACCACTGGGGTGTGGATGTTTGGGGCGTGGCGCGCGCCGCAATCGGCAACGTCATGGCCGGCGGTGTTCAATCCGGTGCCAGTACGATTACGCAACAGGTTGCCAAAAACTTCTACCTGAGCAGCGAGCGTTCATTCACCCGTAAATTCAACGAAGCCCTGCTGGCTTACAAAATCGAGCAGTCTTTAAGCAAAGACAAGATTTTGGAGCTGTACTTCAACCAAATCTATTTGGGTCAACGCGCTTATGGTTTTGCCTCCGCCGCCCAAACTTATTTCAATAAAAATGTTAATGATTTAACATTGGCCGAAGCCGCCATGTTGGCCGGCTTGCCTAAAGCACCTTCCGCCTACAATCCGATTGTAAACCCTGAGCGTGCCAAACTGCGCCAGGCTTATATTCTGAACAATATGCTGGAAGAAGGCATGATCACCCTGCAGCAACGCGATCAGGCTTTGAAAGAAGAGTTGCATTACGAGCGTTTTGTACAAAACATCGACCAAAATGCCCTGTATGTTGCCGAGATGGTGCGTCAAGAGCTGTTTGAAAAATACGGAGAAGATGCCTACACACAAGGCTTCAAGGTATATACCACCGTCGATACCGCACACCAGCGCGTCGCCACCGAAGCCCTGCGTAAAGTTCTGCGCAATTTCGACCGCGGCAGCAGCTACCGCGGTGCAGAAAACTACATCGACCTGAGCAAAAGCGATAACGTAGAAGAAACTGTCAGCCAATATCTTTCTACACTTTACACCGTCGATAAAATGATTCCTGCGGTTGTATTGGAAGCCTCACGCAAAGGTGTACAGATTCAGTTGCCAAGCGGCCGTAAAGTCACGCTGAACAGCCACGCTTTAGGCTTTGCCGCCCGTGCCGTCAACAACGAAAAAATGGGAGATGACCGCATCCGTCGCGGCTCCGTCATTCGCGTTAAAGGCAGTGGCGATACTTTTACCGTCGTTCAAGAGCCTTTGTTGCAAGGCGCATTGGTGTCTTTAGACACGAAAACCGGTGCAGTCCGTGCATTGGTCGGCGGCTACGACTACCACAGCAAAACCTTCAACCGCGCAACTCAAGCCATGCGCCAACCCGGCTCGACGTTCAAACCGTTCGTTTATTCCGCCGCTTTGGCAAAAGGCATGACTGCCTCCACCATGATTAACGATGCGCCGATTTCCCTGCCTGGCAAAGGTGCAAACGGTAAAGCATGGAACCCGAAAAACTCTGACGGCCGCTATGCCGGTTACATCACGCTGCGTCAGGCTTTGACCGCGTCGAAAAACATGGTGTCCATCCGCATCCTGATGTCTATCGGCATCGGCTACGCGCAACAATACATCCAACGCTTCGGCTTCAAGCCGTCTGAAATCCCTGCCAGCCTGTCTATGGCTTTGGGTACAGGCGAAACCACTCCGTTGCGTATTGCAGAAGGTTACAGCGTCTTTGCCAACGGCGGTTACAAAGTATCTGCCCACGTCATCGACAAAATCTACGACAGCCAAGGCCGTCTGAGAGCGCAAATGCAGCCGTTAGTGGCCGGTGAAAACGCACCTCAAGCCATTGACCCGCGCAACGCCTACATCATGTACAAAATCATGCAGGACGTTGTCCGTGTCGGTACCGCGCGCGGTGCAGCCGCACTGGGCCGCTCCGACATCGCCGGTAAAACCGGTACCACCAACGACAACAAAGACGCATGGTTTGTCGGCTTCACCCCTAGCGTTGTGACTGCCGTCTATATCGGCTTTGACAAACCGCGCAGCATGGGCAGTGCAGGCTACGGTGGCACAATCGCCGTACCGGTTTGGGTAGAATACATGCGCTTCGCCCTGAAAGGCACCAGCGTCAAACCGATGAAAGCACCTGAAGGCGTGGTTACAAACGGCGGCGAAGTGTATATGCGCGAACGCATGACCACCAGCTCCGACCTGGCCTTGGACAACAGCGGCGTTGCTCCGCGTCCTGCTCAACCTGCCCGTCATGCTGTTCCGAATGAAAACCGCCGCAGTGCCGAGAGCAACACTGCGCCAGCCCGTGAAGAATCAGACGAAACCCCAGTTCTGCCAAGCAATACCGGCAACAATAACAGACAACAACTGGACTCTCTGTTCTAATGTTCTAAAGCAAGGCCGTCTGAAACGTTCAGACGGCCTTTTTTAAGAAAATTCAAAGCAAAACCATGATTGATTTACACTGCCATTCGACCGTTTCAGACGGCATGTTGTCCCCAACCGAAGTTGTCCGACTCGCCCGTCAAAACGGTTGCACCCTGCTCGCCCTGACCGACCACGACCATACCGGCGGACTTGCCGAAGCACGCACCGAAGCCGATACCCTCGGCCTCCCCTTCGTCAACGGCGTGGAGATATCCGTCACTTGGCGCGGCCGCACCATCCACGTTGTCGGCTTGGACTTTGACGAACACAACGAAGCCCTGCAAAACCTGCTTGTCGAAGTCCGCAAAGGCCGTCTGAAACGATTGGAAACCATCGCGGCCAAACTGGAGAAAAAAGGCATAACAGGCGCGTATGAAGGCGCGCTGGCATTGGCCGCCAATAAAGAAATGGCCAGCCGCACCCACATTGCCGAATTCCTCATCCGCGAAGGCCATGTCAAAAACAAACAGCAGGCATTTACCAAATATCTGGGAGACGGAAAATCCTGTTCCGTCAGACACGAATGGGCCACACTGGAAGACTGCGTAGCCGCGATTACAGGCGCGGGTGGCATGGCCATTATCGCCCACCCGATGCGCTATGAATTATCCGCCACCGCCAAACGAAACCTGTTTCAAGAATTTAAAAATCTCGGCGGCGCAGGGATTGAAGTGCACAGCGGCAACTGCTGTAAAAACGACCGCCTAAACTATGCCTTGCTTGCCGACCGTTTCGACTTTCTCGCCAGCGCAGGCAGCGACTTCCACCGCCCCAACGACTTCAGCGGCGGCATACTCGGCGCCTGTCCCGACTTACCAGAACAATGCCGTCCTGTCTGGAAACACTTTAAGGCCGTCTGAATGCCTCACGCAAAAGGATTATCCTGCCAAATATCTTTGGAAGCCATATCTGATAACGTGTTTATACGGCCGGGATATATGCAGTATTTTCTCCGGGCAGTATAACCGATGTTGAAATTTCCGTCGGATACACGACATCAGCGGCTGTCTCTGCTGAAATTTCACCTGCCAACTCATTGTAAATTCCTTTGTCGTTTTGGAAATCAATATCGGCAACCTTGCGCCTTTCCCCATTTTCCAAAACCACTTCTGATTCAAATAATATTTTATTATCGGCTTCATCTTTCAGATTGATTTCTGCAAAATCCAAAGAGATCGACTGGATATCCCAGTCGGACAATAGAGAAAGCTCTCCTTCCTCCGTTTTCCCGTTACTGTTTTCGTCATGCCAGATTCTTAGCTCACCCCACAATTCATCATATTGATTAATGATATTATTATTGTCGCTGTCCAAATCTTTCGCCGTTTTCTGCGCGCTTGCCGTCAGACATAACTGTTGCCTTACCAAACATCTCCGTTCCGTCGTTTACCATGCCGTCTCCATTTTTATCCCAAACCAAAAAACCGCTGCCTTTTTTGAGCCAAGCCGTCTGTTCGGCCATCCCGTCGCTATCCATATCAAAACTCACTCCATCCTCCACCGAAGTCGTGAGCAACTCTTCTCCATACAGCTCGATAGCAAGAGGAGTATGGTAATTTTGGGCAATTTGGTCAAAATTCTGCTGAAGATTATCCACTCCGCCCTGCAAATCAAGTGAAATATTGGCTTTGTTCAGTAAATCCTGCAAAGCTTTCAAAGCTTCGTTTTCATTATGAATTTCTTTGCCTTTTCCTGATGCCTGTTCGGATTTTTGCTGTTCGACCAAAGCAGCCAAGCGGTTCACTGCATTGGAATAAAGCCTGCTGGCTGAAGTAATCAGTGCCGCATACGCACTTTTTGAGTAATTTACTAAATTATCGTTGAAGCTGACACTCTTGCCCGCGCTACCGATACCGAATTCAATCGCCCCCTGCTTTCCGCCTGAAGAATAATATAACGCTGTTCTTGCAGCCGTCGTTACCGTACCGTCTGCCAAACGGCTGTTGGCAGGTACAAATACCACCATCAACATAGGATTTCCACGTGTCATCATCGGCATCAGACTAAGCGGCATATTTGGATCGGTTTTCTGAAAGCGAACCCGCTCGTCACCTACGCCAAACAGTCTGCTGGGATGGTCAGGCGCTGCTTCATCCATTCCTGATTGCAGGATTTTTTACTTTTCGGCCGGAGTTTTACCGTTTAGCAGGTTTGGATTGATTTTCTTAAGGAATATTGATTTCGCCAATGTCCAATAAGTATCGCCGGGCTCGCCGCTGGGGTTTTGGGTTTTCATTTTATGGGCAAAATAATCAACAGCCTGTTGTTGGTTCATCGCCTTGATTGCTTCTGTATTTGAGCCGTATTTGGTTTCTTTTGGGTTGTTCCGCAAATCAAACTGAAAACGGTTGTATTCGGCTTTTCCTTCTTCATACAAAAAACGGCGGGCATACTCATTTGCAGTAAGGTTTTTTGTTGGATTTCTCTTATCATCAAGATCTACTCTATAAAGAGTATCAGAAATACCATGCTCGATTTCATGGGCATAATCAGAAGCCGTAAGATAATCTTTTCCAAATACCATCTCACGGTATTCAATGTCTCCTTTTAATTTTCTCGTTGTATAAGTGGCTGGAACATGATGATCGACACGAATACTTGATAGCCCCCATTTATTGATAAAAATATGAGTCTTTTGCATAATAACATTATCCCGCATGATGCTATCAATCTCCTTTTTAGGCATGCC
>NZ_JBQCXF010000128.1:0-7751 GCF_051956635.1 Neisseria sp. P0022.S010
TTTTATGGCTTCAAGCAAACGGATTTCAGGTTTAACCGAAAAAGCCCATTTTGACTTGAATGAGTTTTTCCAACTCCGGCAGGACGCGGCGGCGTGAGACGAAGAAGATAATGTGGTCGCCGTCTTGCAGGATGGTTTCGGTGTGGTGTCCCATGATGACTTCGCCGGTTTCGCCGCGGACGATGGCGGCGATGTAGCAGTCGCTCGGCCATTTGATGCCGCTGATGCGGCGGCCGACGATGGAGGAAGTGTTTTTATCGCCGTGTACCACCACTTCGATGGCTTCGGCCGTACCGCGGCGCAAAGGATGGACGGCAACGATGTCGCCGCGGCGGATGTGGGCCAGAATGGAGCCGATGGTAATCAGATGGGGAGAAACAACGATGTCGATTTTGTTACCTTCGAGCAAATCGACGTAGCTTGAGCGGTTGACGATGGTAATTACGCGTTTGGCACCAAGGTTTTTCGCCAACAGACTGGACATGATGTTGTTTTCGTCATCATTGGTCAGCGCGCAGAAGACGTCGATTTCGTCGATGTATTCTTCGTCCAGCAGGGTTTCGTCGGTGGCTGAACCTTGCAGGACGAGGGTGTTGTCCAGATTCTCGGCCAGCCATTCGGCGCGGTGGGGTTTGTATTCGATGATTTTGATGTCGTATTTGGATTCGAGCTGCTTGGCGAGGCGGTAGCCGATGTTGCCGCCGCCGGCAATCATGATGCGGCGGGTACGCGCTTCTTTCGGACGCAATTCGCGCATGATGGCTTCAACGCTGTTGATGTCGGCGGCAAACAGGACTTCATCGCCTTCGATGATGACGGTTTGCGGGGTGGGGACGATCAGGCGGTTGTTGCGGTAGATGGCGCAGATTTGGCAGTCAACGCCTTCGAGCAGGTGCTGGTTGATGTCGGCAATTTCACGCCCGATCAGCAACCCGCCTTTGCGGGCTTGAACAATCACCATGCGCACTTTATCGTTGGCGAAACTGAGTACCTGCAATGAGCTGGTGTAGTTGAGCAGGCCGACGAGTTGTTCGGTAACTAGCTGTTCGGGGCTGATGGTTTCGGTAATGCCGAAGATGTTGAGGCTGCCTTCTTCGGGTTTGTCGCTGCCGGCAACCGGATATTCGAGGTATTCGCTTGAGCGTACGCGTGCAATACGGCTGGGGATGTTGAACAGGTCGGCGGCGATTTTGGAGGCAACGATGTTGGTTTCGTCGCTGCGGGTCAGGGCAAGCAGGAGGTCGGAGTCCGCCGCACCTGCCTGTTCGAGGGTAAAGGGCGATGCGCCGTTGCCGACGATGGTTTGGACATCAAGGCGGCTGCTGATACGGTTGAGCGCTTTTTCGTCGATGTCGATAATAGTGACGTCGTTGCTGGGAACGGAGGCAAGGTTTTGGGCGACGGTCGAGCCGACTTGGCCGCTGCCGAGGATGAGTATTTTCACGGTAATTGAGTGTGTTCGGTAAAAATGAAATTGTAACAAAAGGCCGTCTGAAATTGGAGTTTTCAGACGGCCTGAATTTTCTTAATCAGCTAAAGAGTTACCAGTAGCCCAAAACTTTCCACCACAAGATACCGACAGTGCAGAATATCAGGATTTCAAGCACACTCATGATGAAGCCGGCTTTCCACCATTCGGTCATGGTCACATAGTTGGAGCCGTAAATGACAGGAGCGGAACCAGTGGCGTAGTGGGTCAGTGACATCATGATGCCGGTAGCGGATGCCATAACCAGGGCGAACAGCATGGGCGGTGCACCCAAGGCTAAGCCTGCGCCGTAGAATGCGCCGAACATGGCGGTAACGTGTGCCGTGCCGCTGGCGAAAACGTAGTGGGCGTAGAGATAGGCAAGCATCAACAAGGCGCAACCGGCTTCCCAACCCAAGCCGAGATGGGAGATGCCACCCTGCATGGATTCGGACAGCCATGCAATCAGTCCCAGTTTGTTGAGGAAGTTCGCCATCATGACCAAGGCGGCAAACCAGACGATGGTGTCCCACGCGCCTTTTTCTTTCAGCGCGTCGTCCCAAGTCAGTACGCCGGTCAAGAGACACAGGGAGAGGCCAAGGAAGGTGGTGGCGGTAGCATCAACTTTTACGCCGAACAGCATCTCGGGAATACCCGCCCACAAAAGCAGCAGAATCACGAAAATGCCGAGCATGATTTTTTCGTCGCGCTTCATCGCGCCCATTTCTTTCAGTTTTTCGTTGGCAAGGGCGGTCGCGTTAGGCGTTTGTTTGATTTCCGGCGGATACAGGAAATACAGCGCACCAGCGGCATCAGGAACATGGCGATCAGGCCGGGTACGACCATGGCGGCGAACCATGTGCCCCAAGAGAGGTGGATTTCCGAATTGGTGGCTTTGGCAACCAATTCGACGACCAGCGGGTTGGGCGCGGTCGCGGTAATGAAGATACAGCAGGTGATGATGTTGGCGTGGTAGTTCACCAGTGCGAGGTATTTACCGATTTTGCCCTCAGTGCCTTTTTCAGGGTCGGAATCGAAACTCAGGGCGATGGAACGCATAATCGGGTGCACAATCGCACCGCCGCGCGCGGTGTTGCTCGGCGTAACTGGACCGATGACCAAGTCCGCCAAAGCCAAGCTGTAACCTACGCCCAGTGTGCGTTTGCCGAAAAGGGAAATCAAGAGGTAGCCGATACGCATCCCCAAGCCGGTTTTCAACAAACCGCGCGAGATGATGATGGCGATACCGATCATCCAGATTAACGAGTTGTTGAGGCTGCTCAGAGCGTCTTTGGTTGCGTCGGCGGCTTTTTCGTTGGTCATGCCGATCAGCGCGACCAAGGTAATGCCCAAAATCGCCATTGCGCCGATAGGCATGGCTTTGCCGATGATGCAGGCGATAATACCGACGAACAACGCCAAAAGGTGCCATGCGTCGGGCGATACGCCCTGCGGCACGGGTATGACGAACCAGATAATCAGCGTCAGCACGAGCGCAACCGCAGCAGGAATTGGCTTGAAGCCCATGTTGAGTCTCCTAGTTTGAGGTATCAGGGAAATCGGATTTCAGACGACGTGTGCCTGATTTTGGCGGGGAGAGGTCGTCTGAAACGTATTTGGGTGTGGTTATTTTTATGTTTTTCTTTTGGGGTGTTTGGGTAATGCGTATTTTTGTGTTGCCATCTTTTTCAGACGACGTTTTCTTGAGCTTTTACGTTTTGCCCTCTCCCTAACCCTCTCCCACGGGGAGAGGGGATAATGGCGCTGAAATCAACTATTATCGGATTTCCTGTAATCTGTCCCCTCTCCCCGTGGGAGAGGGTTAGGGAGAGGGTAAAACCTCAAGATACACCGTATCGTTTTTTCTGCTGGCGAAGCATCTAGTAAGTAGTTTGGGAAAGTTCGGTTGTGAAACCTAACAAATACTACAGGTATTTTTCAGACGACCTCCTATATAGAAAAGGCCGTCTGAAAACAACGCTGTTTTACTCCTGTTCTTGCGGCAGGCCGTACTCTTCGGGGAAGGTACGCAGTGAGCTTTGCAACACGGTAACTGCGCCGTCAATCAGGCCGCAGCGGCCGCTTCGGGGCAGCAGTTGGCACAGGCTTTGCAAGGCGCGGAGGTCGTCTGAAGTGCAGATGCCGGTATCCACGCGGTTGAGCAGGCGTGAAAGTTGGAACGTGCCGCCTTTGCATGGCGGGCATTGTCCGCATGAGTTGGACGCAAAAAATTCCACATACTCAGCCACTTTGCGCACGACGCTGGTGCCTTCGGAAATCACAATCATCGCGCCCGTGCCGAGGCTGGATTTGCGTTCGCGTACGGACACGAAGTCCAAAGGCACGTCCAAATCTTTGACGGTCAGGAGTGTGTTTGACGGGCCGCCGGTGAAGACGGCTTTAAACGTACGCCCTTCAAGCATACCGCCGCCGTGGTCGAAAATCAGCGATTGCAAGGTCGTGCCCATCGGCAGTTCGTACAGACCCGGATTCAATACGTCGCCGGAGAGTGAGTAGAGTTTCGTGCCTGCGGCATCGCCCAAACCCAGCGATTTGTACCATTCCGCGCCTTTGGCAAGGATTTGCGGAATATTGGCGAAGGTTTCGGTATTGTTGATAAGGGTCGGCTCACCGTTGACACCGCTTTCAGCGGGGAAAGGCGGCTTGCGGCGCGGGAAGGGGAAACCGCCTTCCAGCCATGAAATCACGGCAGTTTCTTCGCCGCCGATATAACGGCCTGAAGTTTCAACCAGTTGCAAGTCCAAAGGTTTACCCAAGTAGTTTTCGATGCGGATAAACAAATCGCTGTTTTTCCATTGCTCGATAGCCGGTGTGATGGAAGCGATGGATTCGGTTTGATGAGGGTTGACGTACAGAATCGCTTTGTTGGCACGGCAGGCAACGGCGGCAATCAGGACGCCTTCGATGACTTGGTGCGGCGTATTTGCCAATAGTACGCGGTCTTTAAATGTACCCGGTTCGTCTTCGTTGGCATTACAGACGACGTATTTGTCGCCGTGTTTGCTTTGTGCGGCAACGGCCGCCTCCCATTTGCGCCAGGTCGGGAAACCTGCGCCGCCCATGCCGCAGAGGTTGGCGTCTTGCAGCTTGGAAACGATGCTTTGAGGATCGGCAAGCGCCGCCAGCAGGCCTTCGCCGCCGCCGACTTTGCGCCACGCGGCCAAATCCGCGCCGACTTGGCGGGACGGGTGCAGTAAGTTTTGATTGGCTTGGTTCATGATTGTTGCTCCTGCAAACCGGCGTGTTCGCGCAAATCGAATTTGCCGTAGTCGGGATATAAAACGGGGGCTTTGATGTCGCTGGTCAGTCCGGCGCGGGTCATTTCGCGTTGCAGATCGTGGACGTGTCCGACACCGCCGCGCACTTTTTTCAGCGGCAGGCCGCAACCGGCGGCGGCTTTACCCGCGCGGCGGCCGAAGCTGATGATGTCCAGAAGCGCGTTGCCCATCAGGCGGTTGCGGCCGTGGATGCCGCCGGTTACTTCGCCGGCGCAATAGAGGCCTTCGACGCAGGTTGCGCCGTCGCCGTTGATTTCGACGCCGCCGTTTTGGTAGTGCAGGGTCGGATGAATCATTACAGGCTTAACAGCGGGGTCGATGCCGCATTTGTGGGCGACGTGGCCGAGCGTTACCAAACGGTTCAATACGTCGGGGTCGTTTTCAATCAAGCGCGGGGTATCGAGGAACACGCCGACCTGTCCGTCGCGCACCACGCCGCGGCCTTCGCAGCACTCGCGCAAAATGGCGGCGGCAACAACGTCGCGCGGCTGCAATTCGTCAACGAAACGCTCGCCCAAACCGTTGACCAGTTTGGTGCCTGCGGAGCGCACGGCTTCGGAAATCAGCGCGCCCGCCAAGTGCGGCGGATGGGCGACGCCGGTCGGATGGTATTGGAAGGAATCGATGTCGCGCAGTTTCGCGCCGATGCGGTATGCCATCACCAGACCGTCGGCAGTTGTGCCATAGTGGTTGGAAGTGGCGAAACCTTGCAAATGCAGGCGTCCGCTGCCGCCGGTTGCCAATACCACGGCTTTGGCGTGAACCAATACCAAAGAGCGTTTTTCCAAATCGTACAAAATCGCACCGACGCAGCGGCCGTGTTCGTCTGATAATAATTCGATGGCGGGGTGGCGGTTGAGCTGGGTGATGTTTTCGTCGAGTTCGACCGCCTCGCGCAGTACGCGCATCATTTCGAGGCCGGTAAAGTCGCGGTAGCTCAGGATGCGCGGCACGGTCGTACCGCCTGCACGTTTGCGGCTCAACATGCCGTTGCTGTCCGCGCCTTTGGCAAGGTCGAAAGTCATGCCCAAGCCGATCAGCCAGCGGATGGCGGACGGCGCGTCGGTAACCATTTGCGCCACCAATTCTTTCTTGCCTGCGTTGTGGCCGCCTTTGATGGTGTCGTCAAAGTGCTGCTGCAAGCTGTCTTCCGCGCCGACCGCCGCCTGAATGCCGCCTTCTGCCATTACGGTATTGCTGTCGCCGATACGCAGCTTGTTCGCCATAATCACGCGCGCACCTGCTTCGGTTGCAGACAACGCCGCCGCCGCACCCGCACCACCGCCGCCGATAACCAGCACGTCGGTGTTCAAGTGTTCCGCGCCCGACAAATCATAGTCGTCAATCAGCGGATGACTGATCAGCAGTTTCGCCAAATCAGGATGGCAGTAATCGCCCGTATTCGGACCGATGGGCAGTTTGACGCGCGCATTGGCCTGATAGTCGGGGTGAAACTGGCTCAACAATTCGTTTTTTTCCGGCAGGTCGCCACGCAGTTCCAATGAGGAAGCGCGCAGGTTGGCAAGGGCGGTTTCGTAGTCTATGCCTTGGATTTCATTCGCCATCACATTGCCTCCTCTTTAAATTTGACTTTCATTTTGCCACTGTCGATTTCGCGCAGGCGGCGCATCAAATCCACCGGACGCAGCGTGCGCGCCGCTTTCATGCGGCGGGCGAACAGGCCTAAGTGGTTCGGACGGATGTGTTCGGGACAGGAAAGGGTGCAGAGGTTGCACATCACGCATTGGTCGAAGGTCAGCGCAGCCGCGCCGAAATCGCCAGATACCACCTGCGCTACGCCGTTTTCCACTTCCAAACCTTTGGGGCAGGCGCGGTTGCAGCCGCCGCAATGACGGCAGTGTTGCGCTTCGGGGAAGGCTTTGGCGGTGTCATCCAGCCAGTTCCAGCCGTCGCCGACCTCGCTCACGTCGTAATATTGGATATGCTCGGGAATGAAGTAGTCCAAGAAGCTGACCTGCATCCCTTCTTCGACTTTGGTTTCACACGCCAACGCAGTCGTTACCTCGCGCTCACCTTCCTTGCGGATCATACAGCGGCACGAACCGCACACGCCTTGCCCCATGCAGCCGACGTTGGCAGTAATCGCGCTGCCGGCATGGGCATAGGCCTGAATGATTGACGAGTCGGCGGAAGCTTTGACTTCATGGCCGTCTATGGTCAGGGTTAACAAATTTTCACTCATGGTTTGTTCCTGTGAAATTGGAAGTTGGAATAGTGGATAATTTAATTAATTGTATTTTTATTACATTTATTGCGTGTGAGGAAATATCCAAGTTATTTACTCAGAAATTCTTTTAAAATCAATATTTATCTGTATGAGTCGAAGTGTATTAGAATTTAGTGGTTTTGATGATAGGGATAACCTAAGGTTTCATAGAGGAATGATTGTAAACAAAATATGCCTATTATTTAGATAAATTTATTTCAATTATTTGATTTTAAATATAAAATAAAATTACTTTTTTAGTATAAATTTTAAAATATTCGTCTATTTGCTAGTAAAAATCATTGTTATATATTAGATAATTTTGCATAGATTGTTGTATATATTGAATAATATTTTGTTGCGTAAGCAAGTGAAAAGACTGTTATAAAATTTCAGAAAATCAAACAAGTTTGATATCAGTCAAGAAGATTGAAGGAGAAAATGACACGGATTTTACAATTGTGTATTGTATTGGAAAATAAGAAAGGCTGTCTGAAATTTTGTTATTTTCCTTTTAAATACAAGCTACTAAATTTCTTTCTCAGATACTTAAGGCAAATATTTTCAGACGGCCGTGCAATAAGATTATCATTTAAAAACAATGTAATTTTACTTCTATTTAAGTGAATGGCTAGTGGATATAGATTATCAATAACCAAGTAATTTAATGCGATATTAAATTTCATTTAAATCAATAAGGTATGAAAATGATATTGTCTGGGTCATTCATTTGAAAGCACTATTACACTATTGAAGG
>NZ_JBQCXF010000129.1:0-7710 GCF_051956635.1 Neisseria sp. P0022.S010
CCGAACGTACCGTCCACATAAATCCCGTCTTCACGGATTGCCAACGCATCCACCGCCTCATGCAACAAGACAGTAACATGCTGATAATTTTCAACTTTACTCACAATTGCAAATCCGTTTGACTCAATTGGAAAGCCAATTCGTCAGGATCGATATCCAAAGCCTGATTCATTTCCTCTTCCCAATGTTCGCGGCCCCACAACTCCATACGGTTTGCACGGCCAACCAAAGTAACTTCTTTTTCAAAATCCACGCGTTTGCGCAGATTGGCCGGGATCAAAACACGTCCGGCGCTGTCCCACTCCAAAATCTCCGCATTGTGAAGCAGCAGATTTTGATACCGTTGCAAAGATTCATTGCCGGCTACTTTCAACTTCAGAATCTGCTCGGCTTTTTCCTCCCAAACGGGCTCCGGGTACATCAATAATTTTTTTCGGGAATCCAGGGTAACCACAATTGCAGGCGTATAACGGCGCAGCAAAATATCGCGGAATTTGGCAGGAATCGCCAACCGCCCTTTACTGTCCATACTCAATTCATGAGCGCCGCCAAACACATCACACCCCAAATTCGATTAAAATAAAACAGAGTGAGATTAAAAATCCCACCTTCCTAAAATATTTCGTTTTCGCTTCAACAGGACACATTTCAGGAAAAAGTAACCACTTTCACCCACTATGCCCCACTAACCGACACTATAAGAAATTTTGGCAATCAGGTCAAATCCGTTTCTTATCTGAAATGAAACACTAAATGCTTAAAATTCAATAGTTTATATACGCAATAATGAATGACATATGGATTTATTAAGCATTTCGTTTAGCATAAAATACTAGATATAGTATGATTTATATTATAAAAATACTACATATAGTATTTTTATACTCAATTACCACCCATTCCGTAAGCAGCTATAATATACAAACAAATTCAAATTTTTTACATTATCTAACAGTCATGAAGCTACAACTCCCCCTCCCCTCCCCTGACGCACAAGCCTCTTCAGCACACCTGACTAAGCTCATCAAAAACGAAATTGAACAACATCAAAACTGGATACCTTTCTCCCGATTTATGGAGCTTGCCCTTTACACACCTCAATACGGCTATTACAGCGGAGGCAGCCATAAAATCGGTACGGACGGCGACTTCATTACTGCCCCTACCCTCTCCCCCCTATTCGGACAAACCCTTGCCAAACAACTTGCCGAATTACTGCCGCAAACAGCAGGCAATATCTACGAATTTGGTGCAGGCACAGGCCATCTTGCCGCTACTTTGTTACAAAATCTTTCAGACGGCCTGAATCATTACTACATTATTGAGCTGTCGGCAGAGCTTGCAGAAAGACAACGTCAACATATTCTTGAGCACACATCTCCCGAAGCAGCCGCAAAAGTCATCCACCTCACCGCATTACCCGAACACTTTGACGGCATCATCATCGGCAACGAAGTATTGGATGCCATGCCGGTCGAACGCTTGATTTATCAAGATGAAGGATTTCAACAAATCGGCGTCAGCTTAGAGAATGACAAGCTAATCGAAGCCGTCAGACCATTGGCCCAAGCCGAACTGATACAAACAGCCGCCTTGTATTTTCCTCCCCTCCCTTCATACACAAGCGAGCTGCATCCGGCACAATATGCCTTTATCCAAACCCTGGCCGCCAAATTGCAGCGCGGCGGCATGATATTTATCGATTACGGCTTCGATGCCGCCCAGTATTACCATCCGCAACGCAAAGAAGGCACATTTATCGGCCACTATCGCCACCACACCATCCACGACCCATTTTTCAACATCGGCCTGACCGATCTGACCGCACATGTCAATTTCACCGATATTGCACGCGCCGGCACAGAATCAGGTTTGGACTTAATCGGCTACCTGCCCCAATCTTATTTCCTGCTCAATCTCGGCATCACTGATCTGCTGGCGCAAATTGGCAGTCCGGATTCAATTGAATACATCCAAGCCGCCGCAGCAGTACAAAAACTGATCCATCAGCACGAAATGGGCGAGCTTTTTAAAGTGATCGCTTTCGGCAGAGACATCGATATCGATTGGACAGGCTTCGTTCACGGCGATATTTGCCATAAACTATAACTCGACCATCTACTTTTTATTTTTAAAAAACAATAAGAAATAAAAAAAACCAAAATTAGCGCTTGCCAAATATTCAAAAAAAACTATAATAGCGACTTCACGAAACGGCGAATTAGCTCAGTCGGTTAGAGCAGAGGAATCATAATCCTTGTGTCCGGGGTTCGAATCCCTGATTCGCCACCAAATTTCGGGGGTATAGCTCAGTTGGTAGAGCGCTTGCATGGCATGCAAGAGGTCAGCGGTTCGATCCCGCTTACCTCCACCACTAAACAAAAAAGCTCTTGTTAAACACAAGGGCTTTTTTGTTTGGCTTAATTAATAACCAGATAAGGCATCAGAGCTTCCCTTCAATACCTAATCAATAAAGGCCGTCTGAAACATTTCAGACGGCCTTTTGTCTTTGATTACTTCACAAGCTTCAATACTTTTTTCGGTTTTCCTTCCGTAGATTCAGCTTTTTTATCTTCCGTTGCCACAGGATTGGTAGAAGCAGGCTGATATGGTTCCACCTCAAAACCCATACCCTCTCCACTTTCACGGCCAAATATACTGACGATATGACCGACCGGAATCCAAATCTCATGCGCTACGCCGGAAAAACGCGCAGAGAAATTGACCCACTCGTTGTCGATATTTAAATTATGGCTGGCTGTAGGGCCAATATTTAAAACAATCTCATTGTCGCGCACATACTGCATCGGAACGCGGGTATGTTCGTTTACCCAAGCGACGATGTGTGGTGTTTGGTTATTATCCAAGCACCATTCATACAAAGCGCGCAACAAATACGGTTTGGTTGAAGTCGCCATAAACCCATCCTTTAGCGGCGCATGGCTTTTTCAGCCGGAGTCAATGCCTCAATGAAGGCTTCGCGTTGGAAAATACGTTCCGCGTACTTCAGCAAAGGCGCGGCAGATTTGCCCAGTTTGATGTCGTAATAATCCAAACGCCACAACAGCGGGGACAAGGCAACATCGATCATGGAGAAGTCATCACCCAAAATATATTTGTTTTTAGCAAAAGACGGTGCCAGCAGGGTCAAGCCATTGCCAATGGCTTCACGCGCTTTAGCCTGTTCTTTATTGGTAGATTCAGGGTTTTCCAACACTTGCACCAAGCTGAACAGTTCTTTTTCCATACGGTACAGCACCAAACGGCCGCGACCGCGCATAACAGGATCACCCGGCATCAATTGAGGATGAGGGAAACGCTCGTCAATGTATTCGTTGATGATGTTTGATTCGTGCAAAATCAAATCACGCTCAACCAAGACCGGTACTTGGTTATACGGATTCATCAAAGCCAAGTCTTCCGGTTTATTGAACACGTCCACATCTTTAATTTCAAAATCCATGCCTTTTTCGTACAGAACAAAACGGCAACGTTGGCTGAATGGACAAGTAATACCCGAATACAAAGTCATCATAATCTTCTACTCCTGATCAATCTTTTCAGACGGCCTTAAGCCTTATAAAAATTCAGAAAGAATTATACATAATTTCAAATACTTAATCCAGAAATTTAGAATAACACGCTGTTTACATTAAGTAATTTTTAGATTTTCATTAATTCAACATAAACTAATCAAACAAACAAAAAAGGCAAACCTGAAACAGGTTTGCCTTTTTTGATTCAAAAGAATTAATGAACGTCTTTCCAGAATTCTTTTTTCAGGAAGTACGCCAACGGCAACATTACGGCAAACAGGAATGTCAAAACCATGTAACCGATACGGTGGCGTTGCAATTGAGCAGGCTCACCCATGTATACCAGGTAGTTCACCAAATCGCGCACATAAGCATCGTACTCTTTTTGGATTACTTTACCGTTAGGCAGACGACGGCTATGCAGACCGGTAGATTCCCAATACAGTTTAGGAGTCAGGTTGCCGTGCTCGTCTTTAATCATAACGGGCTGACCTTTGGCATCCAATTCAACGGCTTGAACACCTTGTTGCTCCCACAATGGGTGAGGCATACTCGCGCCGGCCAAAACGGTATTATTCCAACCGGTCGGACGAGTTGGGTCTTTATAGAAGCCGCGCATATAAGCGTACAGGTAGTCCGCACCTTTAGAACGGGCGATCAGGGTCAAATCTGGCGGAGGTGCACCCAACCATTTGGAAGCATCTTTCGGATCCATTGCCGCTACCATGACATCACCAACGTTGTCTGTTGTGAACATCAGGTTTTTCTTGATTTCATCTTCAGTCAAACCGATGTCTTTCAGACGGTTGAAGCGCATACCGCTTGCAGAGTGGCAAGACAAACAGTAGTTTGTAAAGATTTGCGCACCGTGCTGCAGGCTGACTTGGTCACGCAGGTCGATGTCGACTTTTTCATAGTTTGCATGGCCGCCGCTGGCGACGGCTGCACTCATAGGCACTGCCAGCAATAAGGCAGCAAACCAGTTTTTCAGAGTTTGTTTCATTTTCGCTGCCCTCATCAGATATTGGTTGCAAACAAGTAAGCACCAACAACGGTAATACCGACGTAAACAAAGAACATAATTTTTTGTTTCGTAGTGCTCATGGTTACGCGTTCAGGCGTAGCTTTTTCGCTATTAAACGCATTCAGGAATGGAATAGCTGCAAAGAAAACAGTGTAAGCCAGAACGAACGCCTTAACGATGTAATTTGGCAAGACTGCAACTAAATACAGGTTATAAATAATTAAAGCTGCATAAACAAACAGGCTAATTAAATATTTAATACCACCAGCTTTTTCAGCCAACCATTTAGGGTTTGTATGCAAAGGCATACCGATGAAGAACAAGAAATAGAATGCACTGAATGCACGAGCAAAAGCTGTACGAGTATCATCTGCTACCAATGCACCCAGAATGCCTAAGCCGATAAAAGATACAACAAACAACGCCAACATTACTTTGAAAGAGTTGTTGCGGTAACGAACAGATTTTACAGGTGACTTATCCAGCCAAGGCAACAAGGCAATCAATACAACTGCTGCACCCATGCCGATTACACCCCATACCTGAGTACCTGCCATCGAAGGAATCGCACGCAGAATTGCGTAGAACGGAGTGAAGTACCATACCGGCGCAATGTGCGGAGGTGTTTTCAGCGCATTCGCTGCATCGAAGTTTGGCGCTTCGAGGAAGTAGCCGCCGCCTTCAGGTGCAAAGAACAACACAGAACAGAAGACAATCAGGAATACAACGACGCCCAAGATGTCTTTAACGGTGTAGTAAGGATGGAATGGGATACCATCGCGCGGGATACCGTTTTCGTCTTTGTTTTTCTTGATTTCAACACCGTCAGGGTTGTTAGAACCCACTTCGTGCAGGGCAATGATGTGTGCCACAACCAAGCCGAGCAATACCAGCGGTACGGCGATAACGTGCAGGGCGAAGAAGCGGTTCAGAGTAACGTCGGAAACGTTGAAGTCACCGCGGATCCAAGTGGACAAATCAGGACCGATAACAGGGATGGCGGAGAACAGGTTAATAATCACCTGCGCACCCCAGAAGGACATTTGACCCCAAGGCAACAGGTAACCCATAAAGGCTTCTGCCATCAATGCCAAGAAAATCAGGGAACCGAAAATCCACACCAATTCACGGGGTTTTTTGTACGAACCGTAAATCAGGCCGCGGAACATGTGCAGATAAACGACGATGAAGAAGAAAGATGCGCCGGTGGAGTGCATGTAGCGGATAATCCAGCCGCCGGACACGTCGCGCATGATGTACTCTACTGCGGTAAAGGCAGCAGGCAGATGGTAGGCGTTCAGGTTGCCGTCCGGTTTGTAGTTCATGGTCAGGAAAATACCGCTGACGATTTGAATCACAAGGACAAGCAGAGCCAAAGAGCCGAAGTAATACCAGAAGTTGAAGTTCTTCGGCGCATAGTATTGAGCCAAATGCTCATTCCACATTTTAGACAGAGGGAAGCGAGCGTCCATCCAGCCTAACAATGCTTTTGCTTTGCTATTGGTTTGGTTTGCCATAATTATCGTTCCTTATTTTTAGTCTTCGCCCACCAAAACAGTTGTATCGCTCAGATATTTGTAAGGCGGTACAACCAAGTTGGTCGGTGCAGGAACACCTTTGTATACTCGGCCTGCAATGTCGAATTTCGAACCGTGGCAAGGGCAGAAGAAACCGCCTTTCCAGTCTGCGCCCAAGTCGGCGGGAGCAATGTCGGGACGGTAAGTCGGAGAGCAACCCAGGTGGGTACAGATACCGATAGCGACGAGGAGGTTCGGCTTGATCGAACGGTGCTCGTTTTTAGCGTATTCCGGTTGCTGATCCACTTCGGAATTAGGATCGACAACTGCGCCATCCAAACTTTTCAAGTCTTTGAGCTGTTGATCTGTGCGGTTGACCAGCCAAATCGGTTTACCCTGCCATTCGGCAGTCAGCATCTGGCCTGCTTCGATTTTGCTGACATCTACTTCGACAGCAGCACCGGCAGCCTTAGCTTTCTCCGATGGGAAGAAGCTGGCCACGAAGGGCGTAGCTACGCCCAGAGCCGCCACACCGCCTGCACCGCAAGTAGCCAGTGTCAGGAAACGGCGGCGGCCGTTGTTGATTTCTTGATTATCCATTATTCAGTCGTCCTAAATTTTTGGGAATACCGAGCCATTAAACAGCGTAATTCTACCTAGTTTGTTGTAATACTCAAAGCATTATTTAAAATAAGGTAAAGTTTTTATGATATTGCTCAATACTCAGGCAGGGTTGTTTTCATCAAAGTGAACCACTTCGATACCGAATTTTTCTGCCACAGCATCGCCTAAGGCGCGGATGCCGTAACGTTCTGTCGCATGGTGTCCGGCACTGATAAATGCCACACCCGTTTCATTGGCAAGATGATATTGCGCTTCGGAAATCTCACCGGTCAGATACGCATCAACACCTTCGTCTGCGGCCGTCTGAAAAAATCCCTGCGCACCGCCACTGCACCAGGCAATGCGTTTGATTTCGCGTTCAAGATCGCCGATAACGGTCGGCTTGCGGTCAAATACCGCCTCGATGCGTTCAGACAATTGCGCCAGCGTTTGCGTGGTTTTCAGACGGCCTGTATTCAACAGGTTTTGCTCGCCGAATTGTTTTTCGAGCACCCAATCGAGTTTCTCGGCCAACTGCGCGTTATTACCCAATTGCGGGTGTGCGTCCAGCGGTAGGTGGTAGCCCGCCATATTGATTTGGTGTTGCAGCAAGGTTTCAATGCGTGCTTTTTTCCAGCCGGTAATCGTGACAGGCTCGCTTTTCCAAAACATACCGTGGTGAACCAAAAGTAGATCCGCCCCCTGCCCTGCGGCAAAATCGATTGCCGCTTTGCTGGCGGTAACCGAAGTGGCGATTTTGGCAATTTCTTCTTTGCCTTCAACCTGCAAACCGTTGGGCGCATAGTCCTTAAACAGCCCGACCTGCAAAGTCTCATCGCACCAAGCCAGAATTTCGCGGCGTAAAGCCATATTCCGCTCCTTATATCTATCTTCAAAAACAGCTTCGCATTCTAACCGCAAAATCTGTTTATGCCTCAAATTCTTACATTCCGATTTCAGCAATCATTCCCAACATTAATCATTTGCACATCATCATGAATTATTTTAATATACGCCACCTTACCCACAG
>NZ_JBQCXF010000130.1:0-7709 GCF_051956635.1 Neisseria sp. P0022.S010
TGGCAAGGCTGGCAATCAGGCCTGCGCGTTCGGCGCGGGTTTCGTTCATGCCGACGATGCCGCCGCAGCAGACTTTCAAACCGGCATTGCGGACTTTGCCCAAAGTATCCATGCGGTCTTCGTGTTTGCGCGTATGGATGATGTCGTTGTAGCGGTCGGGGTCGGTGTCGAGGTTGTGGTTGTAGTAATCCAGACCGGCTTTTTTGAAGTCTTCAGCCATACCGTCTTCGAGCATGCCGAAGGTGCCGCACACTTCCATGCCCAAGCTTTTCACCGCGCTGATGATTTCGGAAACGACAGCTACGTCTTTGGGTTTGGGGCCGCGCCATGCCGCGCCCATGCAGAAACGGCTGGCGCCGCGCGATTGGGCAATTTTGGCTTTTTCGACGATTTCGTCCACATCCATCATCTGCTCTTTGCCCAGATTGGTGTTATGGTGTGCCGATTGCGGACAGTAGGCGCAGTCTTCGGGGCAGCCGCCGGTTTTGATGGAGAGCAGGGTGGAAAGTTGGATTTCACGCGGGTTGAAGTTTTGGCGGTGGATTTCGGCCGCTTGGAAAACGAGGTCGAGGAAAGGCAGTCCGAATAAGGCCTCGACATCGCATTTTTTCCAATAACGCGCAGTCGGATGCGGCTTGCGCTCGGTTTGACGGCGCAAGGCTACGGGAGATACGGTCATAGTGTGTTCTTTCGTGTTTACAGCGGCGCAGTGTCGCTGACGGCTTGACTGCCGGCGCAATGACGGCAGCAGCAGGTTTGAAATCAATATAAAAGGCCGTCTGAAACGGCGCAGCAAGTGTAACGCTTTTGATAATGTAGGGCAAATGTTTCAGACGGCATGAAATATGGTCTGCCCGGGTTTGCTATAATCGCATTTTTAATTTTTCCGTTTTCTTATGAACGCGCCCAAAGCCTTCGCCGTACTCGGCCCGACAGCCGGCGGTAAAACCGCACTGGCCTTAAATATTGCCCAATCGTTGCCGGTGGAAATCATCAGTTTGGATTCCGCGCTGGTGTATCGCGGCATGGATATCGGTACGGCTAAGCCGACAGCCGAAGAGCTTGCTGCCGTACCGCATCATTTGATTGATATTATCTCGCCGCTGGAAAGTTACAGCGCGGCGGATTTTGTCGGCGACTGCGTGCGCTTGGTAAACGAAATACATGCGCGCGGACGCTATCCGCTGATTGTCGGCGGCACGATGATGTATTTCCACGCGCTGACGGAAGGTTTGAACGATTTGCCCGGCGCGGATGCGGCGGTGCGCGCACAGCTTCAGGCGGAAAAGAACGAACACGGTCTGGCAGGCCTGTATCGACGTTTGCAGGAAGTTGACCCGATTACGGCAGGCCGTCTGAAAGCCAATGACAGCCAGCGCATTGAACGCGCTTTGGAAGTCTATCTTCTGACCGGCAAGCCTTTGAGCGAACATTTCACAGAGCAGAAGCAGGCCGTGCCTTTATTGGATTTATGCACGGTCGCCCTTATCCCCGAAGACCGCCATTTGTTACACCAGCAAATCGAAAAACGCTTTTTAAATATGTTGGAACACGGTTTCCTCGATGAAATGCACGCCTTACGCCGTGATTATCCGCAACTGCATGCGGATATGCCGTCTATGCGCTGCGTGGGCTACCGCCAGGCTTGGGATTATCTCGAAGGCGAAACAGATTATGACACCTTTGTCGAAAAAGGCATTGTTGCCACGCGCCAGCTTGCCAAACGCCAGTTGACCTGGTTGCGGAAAATTCCTTTGGCGCACACGTTAGATCCTTACGCAGACAGCGATTATGTTCAGACGGCCTTAGCCTTGGCGCGTCGGCATTTTCAGGAATAATCCATGCTGACCACGCCACCACTTGCGCCTAAGACGTTGGCTGCGCTAAAAGAATTGGGTATTTACACACTGGAAGATTTGCAAAAAATCAGCGCAGTCCGCGCGTTTCTATTGCTGAAAGCATCGGGTTTGACCGTAACCAAAAGCACCTTGTGGCAACTGGATGCGTTGGTTTCAGGTGTGGATGTCGGGCATGTTTCCGAGGAGAGAAAGACGGAGCTAGGCGAAGCATTAAAAAATCATCCGCCTGTTGCCGTTTTCCCTTCGCAAAGCGATATGGAAGCCTTTATGCGGCTGGCGATAGAGCAGGCCAGACAATCGGCGGCATTGGGCGAAGTGCCCGTTGGCGCGGTCATCGTATATCAAAGCGAGGTAATCGCAGCGGCACACAATACCTGCATTGGCGACCACAATGTCAGTCACCACGCCGAAATCAACGCGCTTGCCGCCGCAGGCAAAGCTTTACAAAACTACCGTTTGGAAGATTGCGATGTGTACATCACCCTAGAACCTTGCACCATGTGCGCCTCTGCCTTGATACAGGCACGGGTCGGGCGCGTGATTTATGGTGCGGCCGAACCCAAAACCGGTGCGGCAGGCAGCGTGGTTGATTTGTTTGCCGACAAACGTCTGAACAAGCATACCGCAATTTTGGGCGGCAGATTGGCAGAAGAATGCCAAAGCGTATTGCAGGATTTCTTTGCGGCCAAACGGAAGGCCGTCTGAATTTCAGACGGCCTGTCAGCAAAAATACTTTATTTTAAATTTTCGGATTTCCCATGTCAGTCAATCATTACGAAAACTTCCCAGTCGGCTCCGTTGTGCTGCCGCGCCGTTTGCGTAAGCCGGTTCACGCCGTTTACGCTTTTGCACGGACGGCGGACGATATTGCCGACGAAGGCAATGCCGAAGCAGCCGAACGCCTGCGCCAACTGGATGAGCTGAAGGCAGAGTTAGACCGTATTGCACAAGGCGGGAAACCGCAAACGGCTTTGATGCAGCGTTTATATAACGAAGCGGTTGTGCCGTTTCAATTACCGTTGCAGCCGTTTTATGATTTGCTGGCGGCGTTCAGTCAGGATGTGGTCAAAACCCGTTATGAAAACTTTGGCGAATTGATTGCCTATTGCCGTTTGTCCGCCAATCCGGTGGGGCGCATTATGCTGCATTTGTACGGGCAAACAGATGAAGTGAGTATGGCGCAAAGCGACGGCATTTGCACTGCCTTGCAGCTGATTAATTTCTGGCAGGACGTGGCGGTAGATTGGCAAAAAGGACGCGTGTACATCCCTCAGGAAGATTTGCAGAAGTTCAAAGTCAGCGAAGAGCAGATTGCGGCCGGCAAAGCCGACTTTGCTTTCCAACGATTGATGGCGCATGAGTGTCAACGTGCTTTTCAAATGCTGAAGGCCGGTTCGCCGTTGGGTAAAACCCTCAAAGGACGAATCGGTTTTGAGTTGCGCATGATTATTGTCGGCAGCCAGTTGATTTTGCAGAAGCTGGATGGTTGCAAATATGATGTGTTTAACCAGCGGCCGTTGTTGGATAAGAAAGACTGGATGATTATCATCAAACGGGCTTTGCTGAAGAAATAAAAAAGGCCGTCTGAAATTGATGTTTCAGACGGCCTTAATGTTTTCGATTAGCGGTTTTTCAAACGGTTGATGCGGTTGTCCAAAGAAGGATGGGTGCTGAACCAAGAGTCTTTGGCATCGCTGGCAATGCCCATTGCCGTCATGGTTTGCGGCAAATCGCTGGGGTTGCCTTTCAAGCGTTGCAGGGCGGCAATCATTTTTGGCGCGCCCACCAGTTTTGCAGCACCCGCATCGGCACGGTATTCGCGTTGGCGGCTGAACCACATCACAATAATGCTGGCAAGGAAGCCGAATACAACCTGCAAGACCATGCTGACCATGAAATATGTGCTTTGAGAAGTGCTGCCGTCATTGTTTCGCGCCACCATGCTGGAAATGATACGCGCCAAGAAGACGACAAAAGTATTCACAATACCTTGAATCAGTGTCAGCGTTACCATATCGCCGTTGCCGACGTGCGCCATTTCATGCGCCAAAACGGCTTCGACTTCATCGCGGGTCATGTGGTCGAGCAGGCCGGTGCTGACAGCGACGAGCGAGCTATTTTTGGTCGCGCCGGTTGCAAAGGCGTTAGGCTCGGGCGAGTTGTAAATGGCGACTTCCGGCGTTTTCAGATTCCATTGGCGGGCTTGCGCTTCAACAGTTGCCAACAGCCAAGCTTCTTCTTCGCTTTGGGGCTGGTCGATGACGACGGCGCCGACCGAATGTTTGGCGATGGTTTTCGACATCAGCAGGGAGACAATCGAGCCGCTGAAGCCGACAACTGCGGAATAAGCCAACAGGCTGCCGACTTGGTCGGTACTGTTGATGCCCAAGATGGCCAAAATAACACGGATGACAACCAGAACTGCGATATTGGTCGCGATAAATAAGAAAATGCGTTTCACCGATTATTCCTTTTTAGTGTGGTTTGTGAGGTGATTTTTATATGGGCGCATTGTCTCAAAAACTCTATAGATATGAAACAGCATGATAGGCAAAGGTATGCAAATTCAAAGCAATTGAAGCAAAGGCCGTCTGAAAAGGCAGTCTCAACCAGTGAGAATCGCTTTTCAGACGGCCTTTGATAGGTAAAACTATCTGCCGGCTTCTTCCAGCCAGTTGCGCGGTATGAGGAATTGATTGAGGCGTGCTTCGGGCGAACCTTCTTCCGGCGCATATTGATACTCAAAGCGCACCAAAGGCGGCATAGACATCAAAATGCTTTCCGTGCGTCCGCCGCTTTGCAGGCCGAACAGCGTGCCTCTGTCCCAAACCAAGTTAAATTCCACATAGCGTCCGCGACGGTAGAGTTGGAAATCGCGTTCACGTTCCCCATAAGGCGTGTTTTTGCGTTTGGCCACAATCGGCAGATACGCTGTGATATAGCCTTCTCCGACCGCCTTGATAAAATTCAGGCAGGTATCGAAATCCCAGCGGTTTAAATCGTCAAAAAACAGACCGCCAACGCCGCGTGTTTCGTTACGGTGTTTCAAGTAGAAATATTCGTCACACCATTGCTTGAATTCAGAATAAACCGATTCGCCAAATGGTGCGCATACGTCTCGCGCTACGGTGTGCCAATGCACAATATCTTCTTCAAAAGGATAAAACGGCGTCAAATCAAAGCCGCCGCCGAACCACCAAACCGGTTCGGCATTTTCAGGATAGGCAATAAAAAAGCGCACGTTCGCATGGCTGGTCGGCACATACGGATTTTTTGGATGAATGACCAGCGACACGCCCATAGCTTCAAATGCCGCGCCCGCCAATTCAGGACGGTGCGCCGTCGCCGAAGCAGGCATTTTGCTGCCTTTCACATGCGAAAAATTCACGCCCGCCTGCTCGAATACCGCGCCGTTTTTTAATACGCGTGTTTCGCCGATGCCCAGTTTCCCCGTCCATGCTTCATGCACAAATTCGGCTTCGCCATCTTCTTGCTCCAACGCGGCGCAGATTTGGTTTTGCAGGGTTTTGAGGAGGGTTAGAACGGATTCTGTGTGCATGATATATCCTTGATGGTGTTTTGTTATGGGCAAATTTTTGCACAGGCCTATCTTGTAACCAAGCTTCATTCATCAGCAATAGATTGAAAGGTATCGATGATGTTGCGATACCTTTCAGACGGCCTTGATTTATTCAGTAAAAAAGGTATGTGCGCCCAAATAGTTTTTGGCGTAAAACGGGGTGGAAAGTTTTTCGGTTTTGATGGTTTTGCCGCTGCTGGGGGCGTGGATGAATTCGCCGTTGCCGATGTAGAGGCCGACATGGGAATATTTGTGTGCGCCGCCGGTGTTAAAAAAGACCAGATCGCCGGCTTTTAATTTGTCATCGGAAATTTTACGGCTGGCGGCGGCCATATCGCGTGCGGTGCGTGGCAGGTTGACATTGAGGGCGTTTTTATAGACGAATTGGATCATGCCGCTGCAGTCAAAGCCTGTGGCTGTAGTGCTGCCACCCCATTTGTAGGGCGTGCCGATCAGACCCATGCTGTGAAGCATTAATTCCTGCGAACCTTGTGTGCGGTCGATATGGGAAATGCGGACAGGTTGGACTTTTCTGGCGGTTGTTTGCGGCTTGTGGGATTTGTGCTTGCCGGTGGTGCCGCAAGAAGCCAACAATAGGCCGGCGGTACAAACAAATAGGGTTTTGCAGATGAGTCGAGACATGATGAATTCCTCCGGCCGCATGATTTATGTTTTCAGACGGCCTCTATAATAATCCTTCTATGGGCAGGATGGACAGGATTTTTGAAGTAACCCGTTTCCAGAATTTGGCTTCTGGTTCTTGTGCGTAAGTTCGTTTTTCACTAGGGTCATACCAGTATAGTTTATTGTAATTGCCAAGCGTTACCTGATAGGCGTAGTTTGGGGTGGTCGTAACGAGGGTGCGCTGCATTTGGCCTGCGATTTCGGGACTTTCGATGACGACACCCATTTCGGTATTGAGCCGTGCGGAACGTGGATCAAGGTTGAATGAGCCGATGAAAATGCGTTTCTCATCCACGATGAATGTTTTGGCGTGCAAGCTGGTGGCGGAGCTACCGGTCAAGCCGCGGTCTTTGGTGGTCGGAACGGCATGGTTGGGTTGGAGTTCGTATAGTTTGACCCCAGCTTTGAGCAAGGGCTTGCGGTATTTGACGTAACCGGAATGGACGGCGGCAACGTCGGTTGCTTGGAGCGAATTGGTCAAAACGGTAACATCCACGCCGTTGTGTGTCAGCTTTTCTATGGCTTTGACACCTGATTTTGTGGGCACAAAATAAGGCGAGACAAGGTAAACGCTTTTTTCGGGTTGCTTGAGGGCGTCTTGCAGGCGTTCGGAAATAGGCGGTTTATGCCGGTCACGGTCTAAGCCTTTGGCCGGATCGTCGCTGATTAAACGTGTGCTGACGCTTTGCCACTCTATAAGGTTGCTCTGCATTTTTTGATAGAGACTGGAATGCTCGATGCTTTGGCGATAGCGAATGAGCGTTTGATTTTTATCTTGGTCGGTGTAATTAAGTTCGGCCAGTCCTTTTTGCAGGTTTCCCCGTTTGATGACGCTGGTCGCATTATAGGCGGAATGGCTTGCCCAATAGCGGTCGAAGTCTTGGGAAACTTCGGTTACTACGCGGCCTGTGGCAAGAATGTCGAGGTCGGCAAAGATGGTATCGTCGTTAACCTTAAAATATTCGTCGCCGATATTGCGTCCGCCCAAAATGGTGGCACGGTTGTCGGCGGTAAACGATTTGTTGTGCATTCGGCGGTTGAGCCGTGGGAAGTCGGCAATATAGCCGAGTGCACGCCATTTTCTGAAAATAAAGGGATTAAACAGACGGACTTCGATATTGGGATGATTGTCGAGTGCCAGCAGGAGATCATCCATGCCGTTGGTGTTGTTGTCGTCCAGGAGCAAACGCACACGGACGCCGCGTTCGGCTGCGCGATGAATCAGGTTGAACAAAAGCTTGCCGGAGATGTCGTTGTGCCAGATATAGTACTGTAAATCAAGGGTATGGTCTGCAGCTTCAATTAAGGCTGCTCGGGCGACAAAGGCTTCATGGGCATCGTTCAGTAGATAGATATGGGAAATATCAGTCTTGGAGGATGTAGAAGGAATGCCTAATGCGCTATCCAGCCGCGGCGTCGCAGGTATGTCAAGATAACTGCTTTGGGTGCGTTCGTCCAGTGATGGCAAAAACGCGGCGCAACCGCCCAATAGCAGGGTATAAAGAAAGGGAAGATGAAATTTCATGGGAAACCGGTACAAACAATCCCTACCTAAATGACATTTAGGCAGGGATTGAATTGAAATT
>NZ_JBQCXF010000131.1:0-7641 GCF_051956635.1 Neisseria sp. P0022.S010
GGCCTGTTATGCTAAAATCTGTTAAATACTTATTAAAAAGGCAAAGAAAAATGTTTGCTTTCAAATCCTTACTTAATATGCCGCGTTTTGAGGCCATCGCTGTGGCCTTGGCTTTGGTGGCGGCAATGGGTTATACGATTATTTCGCTTGAATGGCTGCCGCATATGTCGATTGTGACGGCGATTGTGGTCTTGCTGTTGTATGGTTTGATGCGCGGCTTGAAATATCAAGATATGCAAAACGGTATGATAGGCGCGGTCGGGCAGGGTATGGGCGCGATTTATCTGTTTTTCTTTATCGGCCTGATGGTCAGCGCGCTGATGATGAGTGGTGCGATTCCGACGCTGATGTATTACGGTTTCGGATTGATTTCGCCTACTTATTTTTATTTCTCGGCGTTTGCGCTCTGCTCGATCATCGGTATTTCCATCGGCAGTAGTTTGACGACTTGTGCGACTGTCGGCGTGGCATTTATGGGTATGGCGGCTGCGTTTCATGCCGATATGGCGATGACGGCGGGTGCGATTGTATCGGGTGCGTTCTTTGGCGATAAAATGTCGCCGCTTTCCGATACGACCGGTATTTCCGCTTCGATTGTCGGCATTGATTTGTTCGAACACATCAAAAACATGATGTACACCACTGTGCCTGCATGGTTGATCAGTGCGGCGTTGATGCTGTGGCTCTTGCCCAATGTTGCTGCGCATGACATGAATAGCGTCGAAGCTTTCCGCGCGCAATTGGAAGCAACCGGTTTGGTGCATGCCTATTCGCTGATTCCGTTTGCCTTGCTGGTTATCCTCGCCCTGATGCGCGTGAATGCCATTGTGGCCATGTTGTTTACCGTTATAGTGGCGCTGATTGTGACTTACTTCCACAGTACGCCTGATTTGAAACAGCTGGGCGCGTGGTTTTACAGCGGATACAAACTCGAAGGCGAAGCATTTAAAGACATTGCCCGTTTGATTTCTCGCGGCGGCTTGGAAAGCATGTTCTTTACGCAAACCATCGTGATACTCGGCATGAGCTTGGGTGGCCTGTTGTTCAGCATTGGTGTGATTCCGTCTTTGTTGGAAGCCATTCGTGCGTTCCTGACCAATGCCGGACGCGCTACTTTCAGCGTGGCCATGACATCGGTCGGTGTCAACTTCCTGATTGGCGAGCAATATTTAAGTATCCTGCTTTCCGGCGAAACCTTTAAGCCGGTTTATGACAAGCTTGGTTTGCATTCGCGCAACCTTGCTCGTACGCTGGAAGATGCGGGTACGGTCATCAACCCGTTGGTGCCTTGGAGCGTCTGCGGCGTATTTATCAGCCATGCCTTGGGTGTGCCTGTTTGGGAATACCTGCCTTATGCCTTCTTCTGCTACTTGAGCTTGGCTCTGACGCTGGTGTTTGGCTGGACAGGGCTGACTTTGAGTAAGAAGTAAACCGCATTTAAAATAGCAATGCTTTTATCAAACAAGGCCGTCTGAAAACAATTTCAGACGGCCTTGTTTTACTTGAAGTAGCCGTATCAGCATGATTTCACTATAATTGCTACGCCAATAAAAAAATAATCTAAACAATGAATAAACAAATCCGCCAAGAAATTTTCGAGCGTTTCCGCGCTGCCAATCCTCATCCTACTACCGAGTTGAATTTCAGCTCGCCGTTTGAGCTGCTTATCGCCGTGTTATTGTCTGCACAAGCGACTGATGTCGGCGTAAACAAAGCGACTGCCAAACTCTTTCCCGTTGCCAATACGCCGCAAGCTATGTTGGATTTGGGACTGGACGGCGTGATGGAATACACCAAAACCATAGGCCTCTACAAAACCAAATCCAAACACATCATGCAGACTTGCCGTATTTTGCTGGAGAAATACAACGGCGAAGTACCTGCCGACCGCGAGGCTTTGGAATCTTTGCCCGGTGTTGGCCGAAAGACTGCCAATGTGGTGCTGAATACTGCATTCGGGCAACCTGTTATGGCGGTCGATACCCATATTTTCCGTGTTTCCAACCGTACCAAAATTGCTCCGGGCAAGGATGTGCGCGAAGTTGAAGACAAGCTGATGCGCTTTATTCCCAAAGAATTTTTGATGGATGCCCATCATTGGTTGATTTTGCATGGCCGCTATACGTGTAAGGCTTTAAAACCGCAATGCAGCACATGTTTGATTAACGATTTGTGCGAATATCCGGCAAAAATTTAAATAAAAAAAACATAAAAAAAGGCCGTCTGAATTTCAGACGGCCTTTGATTTGGCTACGATTAGTCGGCAACTGCCATCAGGCTGGCGTTACCACCAGCAGCGGTAGTATTGATACTGCAAGAAATTTCTTCAAATACTTGCAGGATGTCCAGACCTTGTTCGGAAGGCAGAATGCGGATGAGCGCACCGTCGTGGCCGGCCAACTCTTGTTTGCGCTCGCTGCTCAAAGGCTCGATGGCGGCAACATGGCTGATGCCTGCGTTTTCAGGTTTGCTGTTGACTTGCAACAAACCGTCCAAATCGGCAGAGTAGGCAACCAGTGGGCTGTTTGGCTCAACAACGGTTTGAATGCCTGCGGCAGCCAGCTCGGTCAGGGCGGAGAAGGCTTGCAACAGAGTACCGCCGTGTACCCAAACGTGTTTCGGAGAGCGCCAGCTCAATGAGTTGCGTTCGCCGGTCGGGCCGACCAATACGGTTTCGGCTTTGCGCAGAGTGCGAACTCGCGCGTGACCCAAAGCTGCGGCTGCAGTTTTCTTCTCTTCTGCATTAAACGGCAGTTTGTGAACCAGAGTTTCCAAACGTTTGAGCGCGTCTTCGTCTGCTTGGCCGATACGGCTGAGGGTTGGGGCAACCCATTCAGGAGTACGAACCAGGCGTTGCAGATAGAATGGACCGCCCGCTTTAGGACCGGTACCGGACAAGCCGTGACCGCCGAAAGGTTGTACGCCGACAACGGCACCGACGATGTTGCGGTTAACGTAGATGTTACCGGCTTCGATGCGGTCGCGGACGTGTTCGACAGTACCTTCGATACGGCTGTGTACACCGCTGGTCAAAGCATAGCCTTTGGCGTTGATTTGGTCGATGAGTTGATCCAATTCGCTGGCGCGGTAGCGGACAACGTGCAATACAGGACCGAACACTTCGCGTTGCAACTCGTTCAAGTTGTTCAATTCAAACAAGATTGGACGAACGAAAGTAGAGTTGTTGCTATCAACGTCGGCAGCAGTTTTGACTTCGTGGTAAGCCTTCGCTACGCCTTTCATTCGGTTGATGTGGGTCAACAGGTTTTGTTGGGCTTCAGCATCGATGACAGGGCCGATGTCTGTGGTCAGCTGGGTCGGTTTGCCGACAACCAATTCGTCCATTGCGCCTTTGATGATGTTGACCATTTTATCGGCAACATCTTCTTGAACGCACAAGATACGCAGAGCGGAACAACGTTGGCCTGCGCTGTCGAAGGCAGAGTTCAAAACGTCGAGGCAGACTTGTTCCGGCAGGGCGGTAGAGTCCACAATCATCGCGTTTTGACCACCGGTCTCAGCAATCAGGACAGGGTTGTCGTCGCGTTTGGACAGTGCTTTGTTAATCAGGCGCGCTACTTCGGTAGAACCGGTGAAGATGACGCCGCCGATGCGGGTATCGCCGGTCAAGGCAGAGCCGACATCGCCTGCGCCGAGTACGAGTTGCAGTGCAGAAGTCGGAATACCGGCTTGATGCATCAGGGAAACGGCGTAAGTAGCGATCAGGCTGGTTTGTTCGGCAGGTTTGGCGATAACGGTGTTACCGGCAGCCAATGCAGAAACCACTTCGCCGGTAAAGATGGCCAATGGGAAGTTCCATGGGCTGATGGCAACGATTGCGCCGACAGCTTTGGCATCTTTAGGCAGGGTGTTTTCAGATTCGTTGGCATAGTAGCGGCAGAAGTCAACGGCTTCGCGTACTTCGGCAACGGCGTTGTTCAAGGTTTTACCGGCTTCGCGGACGGCCAGCATCATCAATGCAGGCGTGTGTTGTTCCAACAGGTCGGCAAAACGGCGCAGGCAGTCGGCGCGTTCTGAAGCAGGTTTGGCGCTCCACTCAGGCAGGGCAGCAACGGCTGCACCAATAGCTTCTTGAGCCAATGCCGCATCGGCAAAGCTGACGGTACCGACAACATCGTTGTGGTCTGCAGGGTTGCGGACAGGTTGAGCTTCGCTTACGTTACGCGCTTCGCCATTGACGATAGAAGCGGCGTGGAAGTCTTCGGAAGAAGCTTGGTTGAGTTTTTCTTGCAGGTTTTGCAATACGGTTTCGTTGCTGAAATCTACGCCTTGGGAGTTCAGGCGGTCTTTGCCATACAAATCGCGTGGCAGAGGCAATGCCGGATGCAGATGGATACCTTGTTCGGCGATGGTGTCGAACGGGCTCTTAATCAGGCGGTCGATGCTGATGTTTTCGTCAACGATTTGGTTCACGAAAGAAGAGTTCGCACCGTTTTCCAACAGGCGGCGTACCAAGTAGGCAAGCAGGGTTTCGTGTGTGCCGACCGGGGCATACACGCGTACGCGGCGACCTAAGTTTTGCGGGCCGACTACTTGGTCGTACAGGGTTTCGCCCATGCCGTGCAGACATTGGTGTTCAAAGTCTTTGCCTTTACCCATTTGGTAGATTGCGCCCAAAGTGTAGGCGTTGTGGGTGGCAAATTGTGGGAACACGGCATCTTGCGCATCCAAGAGTTTGCGTGCGCAGGCGAGGTAGGAGATGTCGGTGTGGACTTTACGGGTGTAAGTCGGATAGCCTTCCATGCCGTCTACTTGAGCCCATTTCACTTCGCTGTCCCAGTATGCGCCTTTAACCAAACGGATCATCAGTTTTTGGTTGTTGCGGCGTGCTAGGTCGATCAGATAGTCGATAACGAACGGGCAACGTTTTTGGTAGGCCTGAACAACGAAACCGATACCTTTGTAGCCTGCCAAGTCAGGGTCGGAAACCAAAGCTTCCATCAAGTCCAAAGACAATTCGAGACGGTTGGCTTCTTCGGCGTCGATGTTGATACCGATATCGTATTTTTTACCCAAAAGGAACAATTCTTTCAGGCGTGGCAACAGTTCGCTCATAACGCGTTCGTGTTGGGCGCGTGAATAGCGTGGGTGGATGGCGGAAAGTTTAACGGAAATACCGTTGCCTTCGTAAACGCCTTGTCCTGCGGCATCTTTGCCGATGGCGTGAATGGCTTGAACGTAGTCGTTGTAGTAGCGGTTGGCATCTTCTTCGGTGTATGCGGCTTCACCCAACATATCGAAAGAGAAGCGGTAACCCATTTTCTCGCGCTCTTTACCGTTTTGCAGAGCTTCTTCAATGGTTTGGCCGGTTACGAATTGTTTGCCCAATAGGCGCATTGCGTAGTTCACACCTTGACGGATCAGCGGAGCACCACCTTTGCTGATCATGCGGCTCAGTGCAGAACCCATATTTTTTTCAGAAGTGTTGGTGGTCAGTTTGCCGGTAATCAACAGACCCCATGCAGCCGCGTTAACGAAGAGGGAAGGGCTGTTGTTCAAGTGGCTTTTCCAGTTGCCTTCGGAGATTTTGTCGGCAATCAGGCGGTCGCGGGTTGCATTGTCTGGAATACGCAGCAGGGCTTCGGCCAGGCACATCAGTGCAACACCTTCTTCACTGGAGAGAGAGAACTCGTGCATCAAGGCATCTACGCCGCTTGCTTTGGTGCGGCTGGAGCGGACTTGAGTAACCAAACGACGGGCAAGCTCGGAGGCGGCATTGCGCTCTTCGTCGGTCATCTGTGCACGTTGCAACATATCCTGAACGGCCTCGATTTCATCGCGGCGGTAGGCATCAGTTACAGCTTGACGCAGAGGAGTTTGTGTTGGAAAAGCGAAGTTAAACATTATTTATGTTCTCCAAAGGTTTTTTTCATGGTTTCAGACGGCCTGAATTAAGACTGCTAAAACAGGCATTCTGAAGGATAGTAATATCGTAATAAAATTATGATGCGGATACAAGATGCATCCGCATAAATTGCTGTTTTTTCTGATAAGGCTCAGATTATTTTGAAACAGTTTATTTCATAAAGACGGCCTGCACGGAATCATGCAGGCCGTCTGAAAACGTCTTATTTAGAGGCGCGGTATTCTGCGTCTGCTTTTTCGAAACGTTCTTGCAATTCGCGTGAAGGTTTTTTGTCGATCAGGGAGACCAAAACAATCACGAGGGTACAAGCGATGAAGCCGGGAACGATTTCATAAACGGTAGAGAAGCCTGTTTCTTGTGCGGCCAAAGCAGGTTTTTTGATCCACTCAGCCCAAACAACCACAGTCAGCGCGCCAGCAATCATGCCGGAGAGTGCACCGTAGGCAGTAATACGTTTCCACAGAACAGACAGGATAACGACCGGACCGAATGCGGCGCCAAAGCCAGCCCATGCATAAGCTACCAAGCCCAATACTTTGCTTTCAGGATCAGAAGCAATCAGGATGGAAATCACGGCGATAGCCAATACCATTACACGGCCAATCCATACCAATTCAGCTTGTTGGGCGTTTTTACGCAGGAAGCCTTTATAGAAGTCTTCGGTAATCGCGCTGGAGCAAACCAACAATTGGCAAGACAGGGTGGACATTACGGCGGCAAGAATCGCGCTCAAGATGATACCGGCAATCCAAGGGTTGAAGAGCAGGGTAGCCAAAGCGATGAAGATACGTTCGTGGTTGCCGTTCATTTCTTCAACGTGGGCAGGGTTGGCACCGAAGTAAGCGATACCGAAGTAGCCGACAGCCACAGCACCGGCCATACACAGAATCATCCAAGTCATACCGATACGGCGTGCAGAAACCAGAGATTTAGCGCTTTCGGCAGCCATGAAACGGGCCAAAATGTGTGGTTGACCGAAATAGCCCAAGCCCCAAGCGGCGGTAGAGATAATGCCGATGAAAGTAGTACCGGCAAACAGGCTGCCGTATTCTTTACCGGTAGAGGCGGCAACTTGTTGGATGGCCGCGTTCATTTGATCTGCACCGCCCAAACCCAAGTACACCATTACAGGAGTCAGTACCAATGCAAAAATCATCAAAGAAGCTTGCAGGGTATCGGTCCAACTTACGGCCAAGAAGCCACCCAAGAAGGTGTAGGCGATGGTAGCGCCGGCACCCAGCCACATGGCTTGAGTGTAAGACATACCGTGGAACAGGCTTTGGAACAGGGTAGCACCGGCTACGATGCCTGAAGCACAGTAAATAGTGAAGAAGAACAAGATAATCAGTGCAGAAACCACTTTCATCAAGTGACCGCCGGCACCGAAACGGTGGAAGAAGTAATCAGGAAGCGTCAGCGCGTTGTTGGCGTATTCGGTATGTACGCGCAGACGGCCTGCAACCAAAAGCCAGTTGAGGTATGCACCCACAATCAGACCAATGGCGATCCAAGCTTCATTCAAACCGCTCAGGTAAATGGCACCTGGCAAGCCCATCAAAAGCCAACCTGACATATCGGAAGCACCGGCAGACATCGCGGTCACGAACGGACACAAGCTGCGGCCGCGGAGAATGTAGTCGTCGAAGTTTCGTGTTTAAAAATAGGCGGAGAGGCCGATCAGTAATACGGCGAACAAATAGCCGCCTCTTATACACACCTAACGCTGCCGACGACAGAGAGAGTGTAGATCTCGG
>NZ_JBQCXF010000132.1:0-7585 GCF_051956635.1 Neisseria sp. P0022.S010
CCTGTTTTAACAGGGTTTTTATTTTTCTCAAAACACCTCAAATCTTCCCTATTCGCGTCCTATATCCAACCCGGTTCAATACTAAGGCCGTCTGAAAGAGTATTTCAGACGGCCTTTTTGAGGTTTTCCATTTATCCAATACGGTGCAGGATAATTTCTAAGACAAATTTACTGCCTATATAGGCAAAAATCAGACTGACAAATCCAACAATGGTCCAAACGGCGGCTTTTTTACCCCGCCATGCGGTCATGCTGTGTTTCAACAATAATGCGCCATAAATCAGCCACGACATAATACTGAAGATGGTTTTATGCGTGAAGGTCATGGGTTTGCCGAAAACGGCTTCTGCAAAAAACGTACCGCTGATAACGGAATAGGTCAATAAAATGAAACCTGCCCAAATACCTTGGAACATGAGTTTCTCCAAACTCAATAAAGGCGGCAAGAAGCTGACCAATGCGGAAAAACGGCGTTTGTGCAGATTGCGGTTGATTAAAAGGATTAGGATGGCAAATAAGGTAACGATGCCAAATAGTCCGTATGCAAGCAATGATGATGCAATGTGCGACAGCGGCAATAAGTCTACGATTTGACGGCCTGTGAAATCTCCCGGGAAAAGGAAACCCAGCAATAAGGTTAATGCGGCACAGGGATACAATAAGAGTTGCACTCCGCGCAGACAATAAAAGAAGCTGCCCAAGCAGTACATCATCAGCATCAGCCAGACTATCAGACTGAGCGAATAGCCGAAACCGGTAATCAATACCCTATCCTGCAATACCGGGAACATCAATGCTGCGCCATGTACCAATAATGCGCCGCTCAAAATCAGCAGCTCGATTTTCAGCGGGTAAGATTTATTATTGTGCTTTTTATGTTGCAACCAGGAAAATGCGCCCAATCCGGCATATACCAGCATCAGGCAAATTAAGACAATCGGCATAAATATCTTTCTCAATAGATACTATGAACACTTGACGTACGGCCGGCAGGGTTTCAGACGGCCTGTGCGTGTTTGTGTTCTTGAAGCATAACTTCGGACTATCGTGTAAAATAATCCCAATTTTATTTTAACAAAGAATGCCCTGTATTGGGCAGCTATTCTCATTATCAAGGATAAGTATGTTAGACAACCTGACCAACCGCTTCAGCAAGGTACTTAAAAATATTCGCGGCCAATCAACGCTGACCGAAGACAATATTAAAGAAGCCTTGCGCGAGGTTCGTCTTGCCCTGCTGGAAGCCGACGTTGCATTGCCCGTCGTTAAAGAATTCGTCAACACAGTCAAAGAACAGGCCCTCGGTCAAGAAGTCGTCGGCAGCCTGACGCCTGACCAAGCCTTTATCGGCGTGGTCAACCAAGCCTTGATCGAATTGATGGGCAAGGAAAACAAAACGCTGGATTTATCGGTTTCACCGCCTGCCATCGTTTTGATGGCCGGTTTGCAGGGTGCCGGTAAGACAACAACCGTCGGCAAGCTCGCCCGCCTGCTGAAAAACGATCAGAAGAAAAAAGTTTTGGTGGTATCTGCCGACGTTTACCGCCCTGCCGCGATTGAACAGCTGCGTCTGTTGGCCGAACAGGTCGGTGTGGACTTTTTCCCGTCCGATACCAACCAAAAACCGGTTGAAATTGCGACTGCCGCCGTTGATTACGCCAAAAAACATTTTTACGATGTCTTGATGGTCGATACCGCCGGCCGTCTGGCAATCGATGAAGAGATGATGAACGAAATCAAAGCGCTTCATGCTGCGGTCAACCCGGTTGAAACTTTGTTCGTCATCGATGCCATGCTGGGTCAGGATGCAGTGAACACTGCTCAGGCATTTAATGAAGCCCTGCCGCTAACCGGTGTTGTATTGACCAAGATGGACGGCGACTCGCGCGGCGGTGCGGCATTGTCCGTACGCCATGTAACCGGCAAACCGATTAAATTTATCGGTGTCGGCGAGAAAATCAACGGCCTTGAGCCTTTCCATCCCGACCGTCTTGCCAGCCGTATCCTCGGTATGGGCGACGTATTGACCCTGATTGAAGACGTTCAAAAAGGTATTGATGAAGAAGCCGCCGCCAAAATGGCGAAAAAGCTGCAAAAAGGCAAAGGCTTCGACCTCAACGACTTTAAAGAACAAATCCAGCAGATGCGCAATATGGGCGGCTTGGAAAACCTGATGTCGAAAATGCCGGGCGAACTGGGTCAAATATCGAAACAAATCCCCGAAGGTACGGCTGAAAAAGCGATGGGTAAAGTAGAAGCCATCATCAACTCGATGACCCCTAAAGAACGCGCCAACCCTGCCCTGCTCAAAGCCAGCCGCAAACGCCGTATTGCAATGGGTGCGGGTACGACCGTGCAGGAAGTGAACAAATTGCTCAAACAGTTTGAACAAATGCAACAAATGATGAAGATGTTCAGCGGCAACGGTTTGGGCAAACTGATGCGCTTGGCCAAAGGCATGAAGGGAATGAAAGGCATGTTCCCAGGTTTGTAAGCTGATTTGACAGAAAACGCCGTCTGAAAAGTTTCAGACGGCGTTTTTATTTTTACTCTAGCAAGAATTACTATTCACATATAACTATGAAATCTATTCCTTTTAAGGATTTTCATAGCGTACCGATGCCTCTTCCAACATTTCCCATTGGCCACCACTACCATGGTAGGTTTCGGCACCAAGACTGAAAACGGCATTGCAGTGCGTACATTGAAAATAATGTACCACGAAATCGTTCCAACCATATATGTCACGATTACCCTGAGAATCAGTATGGGTAATGTAACCGCTATTGGCAATGGTTTTAGCAAAATCAAGGCTGGGACCATAAACTTTGGCGTAGGCTGGGGTAATGTCGATGAGCGTGCCGTCTGCTAAACGATCAGAGGCTCGCAGTAACATTTGCGATAATTCTTTCGGAACCCTGATACGAACGGTAGGTCGCAGGTCAGAACAGTAATCACACATTGTTTGGATCTTTCAGCATAGTAAAGGAAAACGAAGTGGAAGGAGCGCGAAATCCTTGCTCATTCAATCCTCAACTTATTGCGGCTTTTTCTGCTCTTCGCGTACTTTGTCCACCAGTTGGTCAATCGTGGTCATGCCGGACTGCCAGTCTTTAAATTCGACTTGGTATTTGCCGCCGACAATAACGGTCGGTGTGCCGCTGATTTGGAATTTATTGGTCAACTCTTCCATTTGAGCCGCACGCGCTTGGCTTTCGGGCGCTTCAAATGCAGCCAATACTTTTTTGCCGTCAAACGCGGTTTGCTCGGACAACCATTTTTTCAGGGTATCGGTATCGGCCAAGTTAATTTTTTGGTTAACCATCGCATCGAAAATATGGCTGTTGGCTTTATCTGATTCACCGGCCATTTCCACTGCAGCGGCCAAACGTGCCAAAGGTTTCATTTCATCACCCCAAACGACATGCTCCCGGCGCATATAGGTATCGTCTTTAAACGTTTTGATGTGTTCGCTCAAGACCGGCTCAAGATGGGCGCAATGCGGGCAGAAGTAGCCGAAGAATTCCAATACTTCGATTTTGCCGGCCTGCTGTTGCGGAATCGGGTTGGACAAGACGGTGTAATTGACACCTTCGGTCAATGCGGCAGGGGCTGCCGGAGCGGATGCACTGCTTTGGGCGCTGTCTGCCGGAACGCTGGTTTCCGCCTGTTTGCCGCAAGCGGCCAATGCCAACAGGGTTAATGAAGTCAAGGCTAAGGTTTTCAGTTTCATAGGTATCTCTTTACATTCAAATCAATGGGCGGATTTTATGGCATTTTGTTGGAGGTGTGTTCGATTTGAGTGAAAAAATGTGTTTAGTTTTATTTCAACCTTTATAAAGGCCGTCTGAAATATGGCTTAGATCATAGCCTTATTTTCAGACGGCCTTTGCCTGGTTTCATCAGAAACGGTAATTTACCCGGGCAGTATAGCCGCGCGGATTACCCGGCATGGCGTCCGAACGCCAATATTTTTGATTGAGCAGATTGGCTGCGGCAAAGGTAACGTTGACGTTTTTATGGTTCCAGCCGAGCATGGCATCAACTCGGGCAAAGCCGGGAAGCGTGGTCACTTCTTTGTTTCTTGAGTCGTAGCCGTAGCGTTTGCCCGTACCGGTTACGCCGATTTCGCCGTAGAGGTTTTCGGTCGGCGTGTAACGGAAGAACAGGTTGCCGGTAACGTTGCTGGTATTGTCCAAATGGATGCCCACTCGGTCGGGATTTTCCTTGTCTTCAACCACTTTTGCCTGCATCACGCCCAACGATCCGCGCAGATAAAGTTTTTTGGGGATGATTTGTCCGATGGCGGACAGCTCTACGCCGCGCGAACGGTGTTTGCCGCCGACAGCCCAAGTGTAGGGATCATTTTGCGCGTCGGGACGGTAGCGGATATTGAAGCGTTCGATTTGGTAGGCGGACAATGTAGTGCTGAGGCGGTCGTCCAGCCAACTGCTTTTGACACCGGTTTCGTATTGGCGGGTGTACTCGGGGTCGGCGTTGAACACGGCGGCAGACGAAGTGTCGATACTCAAATAACCGCCGCGTCCGCCATAAGGCGCGAAGCCTTTGTTATATGAGGCGTAGAGTGTGTGGGCAGGCGTTACGTTCCACACTGCGCCGATATTGGGGCTGAATGAATGGCCGCTGTATTGGCGGCTGCTGCCGGTGAGTTTGTTTTCGGAATTAAAGGTGTATTTGTCGTAACGGCCGCCAAGGACGAATTTCAAATCGGGCGTAGCGGAGAAGATGTTTTGCACGAAAATGCCGTAGGAGTCGGCTTTGTGGCGATTTTGGGTCAGGATAGGCTGCAATCTGCCCGAAGCCGGCCAGCTTGCGCGGTCGTAGGGGTCGATGGAGACGGAGAAGGCGCGGCTGTAACCCAAGGTCGGGTTGCGGTGTTCGCGGCTGTAGTCCATGCCTACGGTCAGGTGGTTTTCAAAACGCCCGATGTTGTAGTCGCCGTTGAGTGTGAAGTTGGACGACAGGGTTTTGTTGTCGGTCTGCTGCCAAGCGTAATTGCGTTTGATTAAGCTGCCGTTTTCGCTGCCTGCATAGAAATGGTCGAAATCCTGCGCCGCCGTACGGTGGGCGAGCTGCCATTGGGCGCGCCATTTGTCGTTGAAGGCGTATTCGAGGTCGGAACGCCAAACTTGCAGCTTGTCTTTGACAAAATCGTTCGGGTGGGCGAAACCCATGCGGTAAGGCAGTCCGAAGCGATCGTACACGGACTTGGTCGGGCTGCGGTCGGGCGTGCGCTCCACATTGTCGTAGGTGTATTGTCCCGTCCACTTCAAGCCGTTGTCGAGTTTGACGGTAATGCTGGGCGAAACCATGACGTTTTTGCTGTCTATGCCGCTGCGGAACGAATTGGCGCGCCCGACTTCGCCGGTGAGGCGGATGGCGACGTTTTTGTTCAGCACTTCGTTGATGTCCATATTCAGGCTGCGGTTTGCCCACGAGCCGTAAACCGCACCGATGTTGCGGCTTTGTTTGAAGTTGGCGTATTTGCTGACCATATTGATGACGCCGCCGCCGTTGGTGCGGCCGTAAAGCACGGAAGACGGGCCTTTCAGGATTTCTACGCGCTCGATGTTGGCGGTACTGCGGCGGACCTGTCCGCTCTCGCGCACGCCGTCGCGGTAAATATCGGAGGCGTCGGCTTGAAAACCGCGCAGGAAAATGCTTTCGCCGCGCATATCGTAGGCAGCGTCGATGCCGGCGTTGCCTTCGAGGATGGAACTCAAATCGTTCGTGCCGTAGTTTTTGTTTTTCTGGATATTGAGCGTATCGACGGTTTGCGGCGTTTCTTTGATGAGCTGTCCGTTGCGGGTAACGGCGGCTTCGTCGTAGTTGATGTAGCCTTTGAGTACGCTGGTGTCGGACTGTCCGACCACGGAAACGGTGGGCAGCGTGGCGGTGTAATGTTCGCCATTATCCTGCGTATCGGCGGCAGCAACAGGGAAGGAAGCGATAATCAGCGTGGGTAATAAAGCCAAATGAAATGGTATTTGCATTTTTATACTCAATTTAACGAAACAACCGAATTATATTGCTTCATAAAAGAAATGAGAATAGTTTCTTTTAATTATATTTAACATGATATTTGCAAACAAAGGCCGTCTGAAACACATATCGGTTTCAGACGGCCTTCGTTTATTAATATTAATAGATACTGCTACACTACTTACTTAACAGCATTTCCTGCATCAGCTTCATGCCCCATTGCCAGCCGCCGAGCGCGCCGTTTAACTGGCCGGAATGCGGCGATTGGAGCAGGCGCGCCTGCCAGCGGTCGGCCTGTTCTTGCGCCCAATCGCGTGGTGTGCCGTTTGTTTCGGCGATGACCAACGCCGTACGGCAAGGGCAACGGACGCGTTGGAACGTATGGATTTCGTCTTCGGGAAAAGCTTCGGGACTCGGCGAGACCAAAATAATATTGGTCAGGCGTTTTTGCGTCAGGATGTCGGCTTGATACAGCCATGCCAAAAATGCGGACACACCAACACCATGAGCCACGACGGCAATATTTCTGCTGACGATATGGTCGAAGGCCGTCTGAATGGCGTGTTGCCATTCGGAAACGGTTTGCCGATTATCGGCTTCGGCAGTGTAGACAATCGGATAGCTGACCGCCCAGCGGTCTATCCACATTTCTGCTTCATCCGCATCGCGTATCAGAAACAGCGCCATTTCTTCGAGTTCGAAGCTCTGCATTTTCAGACGGCCTATTTGAGCAAGTCGTTGAGTGTAAATGCAATCAGCAATGCGGCAGGCACGCTGAGGATGGCACAAGTCGCCAGACACAGTACGATGTTGGCAATCAGCCGCCAGCCCTTCCAAGCAAAGCATTTAGCCGCAATCAGCAGGCAAGGCAGTGAAAACAGCAGCCACACCAACGCCCATGTCGGATTGGCCTTGGTCGGCGCAACCCAGCCGGACATCCGCGCCAGCATAAATATTGCCCACACCAGCATGGGCAGCACAAATGCCGCCACAACCCAAACCGCACCTACGCCGGTTTTACTGTTTATATTCCAGTCGTACTTACCAAAAAACTTATTCGGCAACATAGTCATACTCCACAACTAAAGGGGCGTGATCCGAGAATTTTTCATCTTTATAAACATGTGCGGAAACGGCTTTGGCGGCCAACTCCGGCGTAACCATCTGATAATCGATACGCCACCCGACATCTTTCGCGTACGCTTGTCCGCGGTTGCTCCACCAAGTATAGCCCGGCACATCGGGATAAAGTGTGCGCCACATATCCGTCCAGCCGAGCTTGTGGATGACTTTGCCTATCCATTCGCGTTCTTCAGGCAAAAAGCCCGAATTTTTCTGATTGCCCTTCCAGTTTTTCAAGTCGATGTTTTGGTGGGCAATATTCCAGTCACCGCAGACAACGATGTCGCGTCCTTCGTTTTTCATGGCTTCGAGCATGGGATAGAACGCGTCCAAAAAGCGGTATTTCACTTGTTGGCGCTCTTCCGCGCTGCTGCCGCTGGGCAGATACAGCGAAATTACCGACAACTTGCCGAAATCGCAACGGACAAAACGGCCTTCCCTGTCAAATTCTTCAATGCCC
>NZ_JBQCXF010000133.1:0-7486 GCF_051956635.1 Neisseria sp. P0022.S010
ACTATAAGAAAGATACTGATGGTTCATGGTATTTACCTGTAAATCTTAGAAAACAAGGTGTAGATAGTGAAGCTGAGCGTGCAGATGGTTCATTGCAAGAACGCTACTACCCGATTTACTTTAATCCATTAACTGAACAGATTTCAGTTACTGAGATATTGCCTATTGAGATTTGGCCTATTGATAGCTCTGGGCAAAAACGCATTTGGAGACGCGGTAAAGATGTTATTGAAAAAATGTTTAAAGATGGTGATTTATGGGCAAATCAAACCAATAACGGCTATCAGGTTTACTTTAAGTTTAGGGGTGGCTTAGATGGGAAGTTAATGCAAAGTATTTGGAGTGATTCAAAATATTCTGCAAGTGATTATGGAACTAAAATTCTTGATAATACGATAGGTCAGAGAGAGCTATTTTCTTATCCCAAATCTCCACATACGGTTTTAGACGCAATTCGTGCCATTAACGATGAAAATTACGGGTTAATCCTTGACTACTTCGCCGGTAGTGGCACGACCGCCCATGCCGTCATCAACCTGAACCGTGAAGACGGCGGCAGGCGCAAATACATCCTGGTCGAACAGGGCGAATATTTCGACACGGTGTTGAAGCCGCGCGTGCAAAAAGTGGTTTATGCCGAAAATTGGAAAGACGGCAAACCCGAAGCCGATAAAGAAAGCAGCCTGCACGGCGTGCCGCAAATCGTCAAAGTCTTAAAGCTGGAAAGCTACGAAGACACGTTGAACAACCTGGTGTTAAAAGACAACGGCGATTTGTTTGCCAAATTGAATAATGGCGTGAAAGAAGATTATCTCTTGCGCTATATGCTGGCCGACCAAAGCCGCGATTCGCTGCTCAATACCGAAGTTTTCAAACGGCCTTTCAATTACCAAATGGACATCGCCACCGATTCGGCAGGCGCGACCAAGCGTGTGAACATCGATTTGGTAGAAACCTTCAATTACCTGCTGGGCCTGCGCGTCCATGCCGTCAAAGACCGCATTGAAAAAGACGGCTATTTGGCCGTGGAAGGCACGCTGCCGGACGGGGAAACCGCGCTGGTGCTTTGGCGCGATTGCGAAAAGGTAGGATACGAAGGTTTGGATGCGCTGTTAGGCCGTCTGAAAATCAACCCGCAAGATTCGGAATACGGCACGGTGTATATCAACGGCGACCACAACATCGCCACGGTGTGGGAAAACGAAAACGGTGTTACAGGCCGTCTGAAAATCCGCCAGATTGAAAGCGAGTTTATGGCGTTGATGTTTGGGGAGGCGCAATAATGGCGAAAAAACCGACTTTCCACGACCATCTGATTTTAAACCGTTGGCTGCTCTCGCTGTTCCACAAAAAAGATTTGGCAACGCTCAAAGCGCAGATGGGCGGCGACGAATACGAAGGCGAAGCGAATGACGGCCAAAGCGGCTTCTTCCACCAACTGACGGGCGTTTTGTTTTTCGGCGAAGGCTCTGCCTTGTCGGAAAACGATTTGCGCCGCTACGATTTGAACGTGTTGCACCATTGGCGGCAAATCACGCAAAAGCGCAATAAAATCTACCATCAGGAATTGAAGCTGAAATATTTCCAATATCTGTCGCTGATTTTTACCGAGATTTATCTGGATTGGTATTTCAACCGCCGCGATGCGCTGCTGGAGGCGTTGAACGAACAGCTTGAACAATATCAAAACGAAACGGGTAAGGCGGCGGAAAAGTTCGCGCCCTATCAGGCGGAAGATTTGAATATGACCGCCTTTTGGAACGCCACGGGCAGCGGCAAAACGCTGTTAATGCACGTCAATATTCTGCAGTATTTGGAATATGCGGACAAAAAACCTGACAAAATCATCGTCTTGACCCCGCGAGAAGGCTTGAGCAGGCAACACGTCGCGGATTTGGCCTTGTCTGGTTTCGGCGCAGCCCTGTTCGATAAAAACAGTACGTCGCACCAGCCTTCTTTGGATTTTGATGCCAACAGTTTGGGCATCAAAGTGGAAGTCATCGACATCAACAAGCTGGGCGACAAATCGGGTGAAAAAACCGTGGCGGTAGAAGCCTTTGCGGGCAGTAATCTGGTTTTGGTGGATGAGGGACACAGCGGCTCGAGTGCGACCGACGGCGCATGGCTGAAACGGCGCGAAGCCTTAACCAAAGGCGGCTTTTCCTTTGAGTATTCGGCAACTTTGGGGCAGGCGGTGTCGGGCAAAAAGAATGCCCTGCGCGAAAAATACGCCAAATCCATTTTGTTCGACTATTCCTACAAATATTTCTACGCCGATGGCTACGGCAAGGAAAGCCTGATTCTGAACCTGAAAAAAGGCGCGTATTTCGCCGAACATGAAAAGCTGTATTTTACTGCCTGTTTGTTGTCGTTTTACCAGCAGATGTATCTATATCGGAAACACGAAAGCAGCCTGCACGTTTGGAATATCGAAAAGCCTTTGATGATTTTTGTCGGTAAAAGCGTTGCCGATAAAACCAGCGGCAGCGAAACCGCCGAACAGAAAACGGAAAAATCGGACGTGTTCCATGTGTTGTCGTTTTTGGCGTTTTTCCTGAACGAGCGGGAAAAAGTGGAAGGCTATCTGGCGGATTTGGTGGCGGACAAGGCAAGGCTTTTGGACGATAAGGACAACAATATCTTCCTGCGCCGCTTCGCGCCCTTGATGGATTTTGCAGGTAATTCGGGGGCTTTGTACGACGATATTCTGCGTTTGGTGTTCAATGCCGAAAGCGGCGGACGCTTACAGCTTAAGCAGCTTAAAAAGGCGGAGGGCGAATTGTCGCTGTCGGTCGGCAGTTTCCCCGCGTTCGGCGTCATCAATATCGGCAATGCGGCGGATTTTGCCAAATCGGGTGAAAACTATCGCGATGAATTCGATACTTCGGGCGATGAATTTTCAGGTAGCCTGTTTGATACGATCAATACGCCTTCGGGCAATATCAATTTCTTGATCGGCTCGAAAAAATTTACCGAAGGCTGGTCGAGCTGGCGCGTTTCCACCATGGGGCTTTTGAACATGGGCAAAAGCGAAGGCAGCCAGATTATCCAGCTTTTCGGTCGCGGCGTGCGCCTCAAGGGACAGGGCTATTCGCTCAAGCGCAGCCTGCCGGGCGAGCGTCCGCACGGCGTACATCTGGAAAAGCTGGAAACGCTCAATATTTTCGGTATCAACGCCGACTATATGGAAAAATTCCGCGAATATCTGGCGGAAGAAGGCGTAGATACCGAAGACATCATCACGCTGGACTTTAAAGTTCAGCCCAATCTGCCGCAGGGCGTGAAATTGCGGACTTTGGCTTTGGACGACGAGTACAAGGGCAACCGCCAAAAAAGTTTCAAGCGCAGCATGAATGTGGATTTGTTCGATATTCCCAAACAATGGCAGGGCAAAATCAAGCCGCCTTTTGCCGTGTTGGACTGTTATCCGCGAATTCAGGCACTTGCCAGCAAGGGTAATCGGATTGCCCAATCCAAAGACAGGCAGAAACAGACGGCTGCACTGAACAGCAATCTGTTTGAACTGTTCGACTGGGACAGGATTTACATAAAATTGCAGCAGCACAAGCTTTTGCAGTCTTGGAACAATCTTCGTTTGGACAAAGGCCGTCTGAAAACTTTTGCCGAAACAACCGGCTGGTACAAACTCTATATCCCGCCATCCGAATTGGCAGTGCAATCCTTTGCCGACGTAAAAAAACAGGAAGGTCTTTTGATCGAATTGCTGCTGGACTATGCCGATGCGTTTTACAAGTCGCTCAAAGCCGCTTACGAAGGGCAGTTTTACCGCGAGAAAATCGTGGACGAAAAAAACGGTTCCATGCTCGACAGCTATCTGTTCTCCATCAACAAAACAGAAGACGGCGGCGGCTACGAAGCCAAATTAAACGATTTGAAACGCCGCGTGGAATCGGGCGAATTGGCTAAGATGGTGGGCTGGACTGCGCCGAATGTGGAAGCCATCTGCTTTGACCCGCATTTGTTTTACCCGATTATGGTGTTGGAAAACAAAGAGGCTTTGCCCTTTACCATGAAGCCGCTGTCCATGAATGAAGAGAGCGAAATTCAGTTTGTGAAGGATTTGCAAAAGGTGGCGGGGGAAAAAGGTCGTCTGAAAGAATGGACGGGGGACAAGGATTTGTATCTCCTGCGAAACGCGGCAAACAAAGCCAAGGGCTTGGGTTTTGCGCTGGCAGGCAATTTCTATCCCGATTTTTTGTTGTGGCTGGTGGACAGGGAAAGCGGCAGGCAATGGCTGACCTTCATCGACCCCAAAGGCATACGCCACATGACGTGGGAACATCCGAAATTCGGTTTGTCGGATGAAGTGAAAAAGCTGGAACAGTCTTTGAATCTGCAAGATTTGACGTTGAACAGCTTTATTTTGTCCGTTACGCCATATAAGAGCTTGCTGGACGACGGCGCGGCAGCCGTGTTCGACAAAACCGAAGATGAGTTCCGCGAAAAACATATCCTGTTTATGGAAGACGAAAATTATCTGCAAACCATGTTCGACATGATTTTAAACGGGGATAAGGCATGAACATCACGCCGCATCAGGCCAAATATTACGCGCACCAGCTTTTGTGCCAAAAAAGCGGCGACGAGCGACTGTCGCAAGCTTTGTTTGAAGCGCAGGTGGATTTGCAGCCGCACCAAATCGATGCCGCATTGTTTGCTTTGGAAAACCCTTTGCGTGAAAGCGTGTTGCTGGCGGACGAAGTGGGTTTGGGCAAAACCATAGAAGCGGGTTTGGTATTGTGCCAACTTTGGGCGGAACGCAAACGCCGCCTGTTGGTGGTTTGCCCCGCCGCGTTGAGAAAGCAATGGCAGGCGGAATTGCGGGAAAAGTTTTCGTTGCCGTCTTTGGTGCTGGATAAAGCAGTTTTAAAGCAGCAAAACCGCAGTCTGACCGATTTTCTGACTTCGAAAGCGGGCAGGCAGGTTTTGGTGGTTTCCTATGAGTTTGCCGCCAAATGTGCCGCTGAAATCAATGCCGCCGGCTGGAATTTAGTAGTGTTTGACGAAGCGCACAAATTACGCAATGTCTATAAAAGCGGTAGTAAGCAGACGCAAACGCTTTTAAATGCGTTTGCAGGCAGTCAAAAACTACTGCTTTCCGCTACCCCGCTGCAAAACTCACTGATGGAATTTTACGGCTTGTCGCTTTTTCTGGACGAACATTTGTTCGGCAGCAAAAAAGAATTTCAAAAGTATTTTATTAATCGTGGCGATACGGACGAATTGCGGACACGCTTATCGCCTTATGTGAAACGAACGCTCCGTAAGGATGTGTTGGAATATATCCGATACACCCGCCGCCACACCATCACGCAAAATTACCGCCTGAACGACGACGAATACGCGCTTTACATAGCGGTTTCCGATTTTTTGGCCAAAGGTGAATCCTACGCCCTGCCTAAACGGCAAAGGCATTTGACAGGATTGGTACTGCGCAAACTTTTAGCATCTTCCACACCCGCCCTTTCCGGGACACTGGGCGTTATCCGACAAAGGCTGGATACAATGCAAAAAACGGCTCAAAGGCCGTCTGAAAGCCTGCTTGCCGCCTTGGGCGAAGATTTGGAAGACTGGGAAGCGTTTGATGATGACGAAAACGACGGCGATGCAGAACACATAGACTTCAAACTGCTGGCGGCGGAAATCGCCGAAATGGACGGCTTCATCAAACATGCCCGTGCCCTGACACATGACAGCAAAGCTCAAGCACTGCTGCAAGCCTTGAAAACCGGTTTGCAAAAAATGCAGGAAACAGGTGCGGCGGACAAGGCTGTGATTTTTACCGAATCGGTGCGCACCCAAGAATACCTGTTTGAATTTTTGGAAAAAAACGGTTACGAAGGACAAATCGTACTATTTTCCGGCAGCAACAAACATCCCGACAGCCAACGGCGTTATAAGGCGTGGCTGGATAAAAACGCGGGCAGCCCGCACCACACCGGCTCGCCCGCTGTGGACAAACGTACCGCACTGATTGATGCCTTTAAAAATCAGGCAAAAATCATGATTGCCACCGAATCCGCCGCCGAAGGCGTAAACCTGCAATTTTGTTCGCTGCTCATCAACTACGATTTGCCGTGGAATCCTCAGCGCATCGAACAGCGCATTGGCCGCTGCCACCGCTATGGGCAAAAATCAGATGTTGTGGTAATTAATTTTCTGAATACACGCAACGATGCCGATCGCCGTGTGCTGGAACTTTTAACTGACAAATTCAAACTGTTTGACGGCGTATTCGGCGCATCTGACGAAATACTGGGCAAGATTTCAGACGGCCTGGATTTTGAAAAGAGAATATTGGAAATCTACGACACCTGCCGCACGCCCGAAGCGATTCAGACAGCCTTCGACCGGCTGCAACAGGAGCTGGAAATACAAATCGCCGAAACACGGAAACTGGCGGAAGAGCGGCTGTTGGAATATTTCGATACCAACGTGCACGACCGATTCAAAACCCGTTTGCAGCAAACCCGTGAGCGTCTAGACGATTTTCAACGCTGGTTCTGGCTGGCCAGCCGCTTCGCCTTAAACAACTACGCCGACTTCAATCCGCAAAGCTACCGCTTCGACCTGAAAACTGCCCCAAAGCCGCATTTGCATTTGGGTGCATACCGCCTGCTCAAAGACGATGACGAAACCGCCGCCCTGCACCGCCCGAATACCGACTTGGGACAATGGTGCATCGCACAATGCCGAAACGCTGACACGCCCGTTGCCGAAATCACTTTTGACTACATAGGTTTTAGAGGTAGGAAAATCAGCATACTGGCGCAAAACCAAGGTAAGAGCGGCTGGCTTTCGGTGGAAAAACTCAAAATTTTTTCCCAAGCCGACACCTTCGAAACCCTGCTATTCACCGCCCGCACCGATGATGGTGAATGGCTGGACGAAGATTTTTGCCAAAAACTCTTACTGCTTGGTACGAAACAAACTGACCGAGCCCAAGCCATCCCGTCCGACATTACCCAAAGTGCGGAACTGCGTTGCGGCAGCTTCTTTGTCCAATACCAAGAGCAAAACAACCGCCACTATTATGACCGTGTTTTACAATTCGACCGTTGGGCTGAGGATCAAAAAGCCATATTGGGAAATGAATTAGAAGAAATAAAAACAAAAATCAAGGCTATCAAACGAGAACGTAATTTAGCTCAAAATACTGCTGAATTAGCACAATATGAAAACCAAATCCGTAAGTTAGAACAACAAAAACGCCATTTAAGAAATACTCTTGATGATAAAGAAGACGAAATCGATGAGAAGCATGACTTACTTATCCGAAATTTACAACTCCAGACAACATTTAAATCTGAATCTAAGAATTTGTTTACCATAAGATGGGTGATTAAATAAACTCGATCACTAAAATAAAAATACTCTATTTTTACAACAATATGCCATTTTAAAAAATAATTTAAGATGGCATTTCAAATATTATGCATATTTCTTTAACGAACTAGTGTAGTTT
>NZ_JBQCXF010000134.1:0-7443 GCF_051956635.1 Neisseria sp. P0022.S010
TATTCCTTCAGCCATTTACTCTCAGGAAGCTGCTTATGTTAGTGTGTAATCCTTATGAAGTTGTGATCCATGGTACGACCAGCAAAGGCAAGATTTTCCGACCAAGCGACTGGGCGGAGCGCCTGTGTGGTATTTTGTCTTCCTTTACTAAAGACAACCGCCTTTCCTATTCTAATTGGGTGCGCCCGATTTTGGTGGATAATGTCCGTTGTGTAGCGGTCGATAAAAAGTTGGAAGAAGACAATCCGCAAATGTTCCGTTTCTTGATGGACTTTGCGGCGGATAATGATTTGCGCGTGATTGACTGCAAAGCCTTACTCAAAGAGCAGGAAAGCAAGCAGCAGGGCGAAGTGCCGGTCGAGCGCGTTTTGTTGGCGCAGGCGATTGAAGAAAAACACGCCGCCGAGCGTGCCGAAGCGGCCGATACCCAGCCTGAGCCTCAAGCTGCCGCGCCTGTGGTCGGCGTATTACGTGAAATTCCGCCGGAAGAAACTGCAACCGCTTTTGCGGCATTGAGCATTTTGCGTTCTTCTTTGACCGATATTCACCGTTTTGTCGAACAAATCAACGAACATCAGCGTAAAACCGGCTACCGCCTGCTGGGCATTTTTGAAGAAGGCAAACAAAATGCCGTAGCCGTATGCGGTTTCCATGCCGCGTACAACTTGGCCAGCGGTTACCATATCCATATTGACGACATCGTGACCATGCCTCAATGCCGCCAAAAAGGCTATGCTTCGCGCTTGTTGGAAGAAGTACGCAAAATCGGTGCGGAAACCGGCGCAACCAAAATCCATCTGAATGTCCATGTGAACCATGACCGTGCAGATGCGCATCGTCTCTACTTCAAAAACGGATTTGAAATTTGTGCGTACCATTTCCGTTGCGACCCGAAATAATTTTTGTGGAAAGAGGGAATCCAATGTTGAAGATTTTGACTGCGGTTGTTTTGGCACTGAGTTTGGCGGCCTGCGCATCAGGCAGCGGGCAAGGCAGCTCGCAAATGTATGGCGAGATTAAGGCCGGTGTAGAAATCAGCCATCAACGTTGAGGCATATAATGACAAGGCCGTCTGAAATAGGTTTTTCTGTTTCAGACGGCCTTTTTGCAGCTTGATTAGAGGGTAGCGGAGGTGTCGTCGGTGGCAACAGTCCGATGCAGGCGATACCAATTGTACAGGCGCAAGATGCACAAGAAAGCAATAATGGGCATGCAGGTTGCGGTAACCAGATAACGCGGGTTGCTGAAGTTTAAAACATTGCGGCCGGAAAGCAGCGACAAAGCGGCATGCAACCATTCCCATAAAGACGAAATGCTGAATGCCAAAACAGCCAACAGGCCGAGGGTTCGGAAAATACCGATGGGCAGGATTTGTCGGCGTAATACGGCGCGGTTGAGTTGGAACAAAACAATCAAACCGAAGCCGATGATGCAGACCATGCCGCCGTTGGCGACGATTTGCAGGCTGTTGAAGGCGATGTCGGGCGTAACGGAAAGCGTGCCGGACTGGTTGGATGCAGTTTGTTGCAAGTTTAAGCCTTGCATCACATTCAGGACGAAACCGTATATCAGGTCGGCCAAAACGATGCCGATGGGCAGAGGAGTCAAAAAACGTTTCATGGATCGGTCGGATATTTCAGTATTCTATTCGGATGATTGAGGCCGTCTGAAAATTAAACATGACGACGTGAGGGTATATTGTATCCGATAGGAAAGTAGGTTAATGCAAAAATAAATTTAGTTTAAGTCAGAAAATGATGTAATTTTACGCCAACATTATTGCATTAAGAGTACAATCCTCTTCATTATCAAACGTGAAATCAACAGGAAAGGACGTTTACATGAGCCAATTGCAACGTGATTTAACCCGTATCAGCCACAATACCAAAATTGTCGCCACACTGGGTCCGGGCAGCAACAATGTACAATTGTTGGAAGACATGATCCGTGTCGGCGGCCTTAATGTCGTCCGTTTCAATTTCAGCCACGGTACGCCGGAGTTTCATGAAGAAAATGCCCGTATCGTACGCGAAGCCGCGAAACGTGCGGGTCAGGAAATCGCCATCCTCGCCGACTTGCAAGGACCTAAAATCCGCGTGGGTAAAATTGCAGGCGGCAGCATCGAGCTGAATAAGGGTGAAACCTTGATTTTGGATGCCGCGCTTGAAGGCGAAGGCACACGCGAAGCGGTTGGCCTGGACTACCGCGATTTGCCCAATGACGTCGCTGCCGGCGATGTTTTGTGGCTGGACGACGGCCTGTTGACTTTGACCGTTGAAGCGGTTGAAGGAAGTAAGATTATTACAAGGGTGGAAAACAGCCATGTGCTGAAAAGTAACAAAGGTATCAATAAACGCGGCGGCGGCCTGTCTGCCGGTGCGTTGACCGAAAAAGACTTCCGCGACTTGAAAACCGCGATTGCCATCGGTTGCGACTACTTGGCCATCAGCTTTGTGAAATCTGCCGAAGATTTGCACATCGCACGCGCCAAAGTCGAAGAAGAAATGAAAGGCAGCACCGCCGTACGCCCCGGTTTGGTTTCCAAAATCGAGCGCGTAGAAGCCATTGAAAACCTGGACGAAATCATCCTTGCCAGCGACGGTATTATGGTTGCCCGCGGTGACTTGGCAGTGGAAGTCGGCCATGCCGCCGTACCTGCCCTGCAAAAACGCATGATCCGCCGCGCCCGTGAGTTGCGCCGCTTCAGCATCACCGCAACTCAAATGATGGAATCCATGATTACCAATCCTGTACCGACCCGCGCGGAAGTCAGCGATGTGGCCAACGCAGTATTGGACGGTACCGATGCGGTGATGTGTTCCGCCGAAACCGCCGTCGGCGCGTATCCGTTTGAAACCGTCAGCCAAATGGCGATTATTTGTGCGGCTGCGGAAAAAGAACAAGATTCACTCAACGGCGTTGCCGAACAGGTCGAGTATCCCGAAGCCGTCAGCACCAACTTGGCGATTGCCGGCGGTGCGGTTAGCGTGGCGCGCGCAGTTCACGCCAAAGCCATTGTTGCCCTGACTGAAAGCGGCTCGACCGCCTTCGAAGTCAGCCGCCACAACATCACCCTGCCGATTTTTGCCCTGACGCCGAGTGTTTCAGCACAACGCCGTATGGCGATGTACCGCGGCGTGCGTCCGTTGATTTTGGCCACCAGTACCGACCACGATACCGCGCTGAACGAAGTGGAAGCCATGCTGGTAGAACACAAAATCCTCCAAAGCGGCGACCAATACATCATCACCAGCGGTTCGAAAATGCGCGAATCCGGTTCGACCAATACGCTGGAAGTGTTGCAGGTCAAATAATTGCAGTGATCCGATGATTGGAAAAGCAGGCTGTTTTAGCCTGCTTTTTTTGTGTAAAAAAAGAAAAGATTAGGCAAAAATAATGATGTAGTATAGAATTGAGTGCCTATACTAAATCAATAAAGGACGTTTCAGACGGCCTTTTTCTTTGTCCGCTACTTTCACGGTAAACCAAAATGATTCATTTCAATCTGAAAAAAACAGCATTTATTTTAAGCGCAGCACTGTTATCTACCGCCGTCCAGGCCTCCGGCTACCACTTCGGCACACAATCCGTTAATGCACAAGGCACGGCCAACGCCGCCGCCGCCGAAGCCGCCGATGCATCAACCATTTTCTACAACCCGGCCGGTTTGAGCAAACTTGACAGCAGCCAAATTTCCGTCAACGCCAATATCGTTTTCCCAAGCATTCACTATGAGGCGGAATCTGCAAAACACTTCCGCACGGGTGCCGATGTCAGCGGTTCGACCAGCGGCAAAATTACCGAAACCACCGTTGCTCCGCATATCTATGGCGCGTACAAAGCCAGCGACGATGTCACTTTGGGTTTGGGCGTGTACGTTCCCTTCGGCTCTGCAACCGAATATGAAAAAGATTCCGTATTGCGCCACAACATCAACAAACTGGGTTTGACCACCATTGCCATCGAGCCGGTAGTCGCATGGAAACTGAATGAGCAGCACGCCGTCGGTGCCGGTTTGATTGCCCAATATTCCAAAGCCGAATTGCGCAAATACTCCGACTGGGACGCTTCTGGCGCCATCAGCCAGTTGGCAAGCGGCTTGGCTTCCCGTCAAGCAGGCCGTCCCGTTGCTGTCGATGCGACCGGCAAGGCTGACGGTCATGCCGATGTAAAAGGCCACGATTGGGGCTTCGGCTATCAACTGGCGTGGATGTGGGACATCAACGACCGCGCACGCGTGGGTGTGAACTATCGTTCCAAAGTATCGCATACGCTGAAAGGCACTGCCGATTGGGAAGCTGACGGCGCATATGCAAAACGCGCTTGGGACTTGGGTGCAATGGCTGCACGCGGTTATGTGCCGAACGAAAAAGCCAGCGTCAAAATCGTCACGCCTGAGTCTTTATCCGTTCACGGTATGTACCGCGCTACAGACAAAACCAATTTGTTCGGCGATGTGACTTGGACGCGGCACAGCCGCTTCAACAAAGCCGAGCTGGTGTTTGAAAATACCAAAAACGTTGTCAACGGCAAATCTGACCGTACCGTCATCACGCCTAACTGGCGCAACACTTATAAAGTCGCATTCGGCGGCTCTTACCAAGTTACCGAACCATTGCAACTGCGTGCCGGTATCGCTTTCGACAAATCACCGGTTAAAAGCGCCGAAGACCGCATGAACAGCCTGCCTGACGGCAACCGTATCTGGTTCTCCGTTGGTGCTAAATATCAACTGGGCAAAAATCATGTCATCGATGCGGCGTACAGCCATATCCACATCAATGACACGGTTTACCGCACCGGCAAAGCCAGCGGCAACGACGTAGACAGCCGCGGTGCATCTTCTGCACGCTTCAAAAACAAAGCAGACATCTTGGGCTTGCAATACACTTACAAATTCAAATAATCGGATTTGAGTTGTGGATAAAAAGGCCGTCTGAAGATTTCAGACGGCCTTTTTGATTGGCAGGAACAGATGGAACAATCAACAGGCAATAAATAGCGTATCGGGCTTTTCATATTTCTGATTGGAATGGCAGAACGGGAAAACAATAGAAAAGGGGAGAGCTGATAAATAGCTGAAGACATGAGATATTGTTTGCGCTTTAAACAACGTGTTACCAATTTTATTTAATGGGCGGAAATCAAAAGGCCGTCTGAAAAACAGGTTTTCAGACGGCCTTTGTTTGCTGGATGGCTGCTAAGAAAGCTCAATCAGCTGCGGACTTCCAGTTCGATTTCTCTTTCCTGTTCGTCTTCGGCCGGTTTGTCCATGGTTTTTTCATCGGCCATATTGTCCAAATCGCGGCCGGGCTCGGAGGCGGTATCGCCGATGGAAACGCTGTTCAGGCTTTCCAAAATAATGGCTGAGGCCAGATGGTCGGATGTGCGGTACACCATTGCCAACCCGATTTCTTCCGCTGGAATGGAAACCAATTCAACCGTATCTTTGTCTTTCGGCTTGCGAATCAGGTTGTTGGACAGATTCACACGGACTTGGCGGCCGCGTTTGTAGAGGCTGACCACCGTGCCTTTGTCCAAACCGTCGAGTTCGCCTTTATCCAAAGTAATGGTTTGGAACTGGCCGGCTTCGCCCACGCCGTCGAAGATGGAAACGACTTTGGCCTGAATCGGACGGGCAGGGGCGTGAGGCATCACATTGAAGCTGTCGAGGCCTTCGGGCAGTTTCAGCAGATAGTCGTCTTTGCGGATTTCAGAAACGGCTTCTTCGATAACCAAAGGTTGCGCGGACTGGGTGCGCAGCTTCATGACTTTGTTGACTTGGGTGTAATACTCGTTGCTTTTGAGTTTTTCGTCAGAAGCGCGGGTACGGTGTTCCAAGGCGGAGTCGGTGTAAGGCAGCGTGTTGGCGATGCCGCTGAACACGACTTCTTGGCCGAGGAATTTGCCGGTTTCCGGATCGGTGATGTTTTTATTGACGCGGTAGGTCAGGTAGCGGCCGGGTTCGGTCAGGCCGTATGCGTACACGCGGTTGCCTTGGGTGTAGAGGACGCGGTTGTCGGGGCCTGCAATAAGGCGCGGCGCGTTGGCGGTTTCTTCCGGAGCGATAATCTGCGGATGTTTCATAAACATGCGGTAGAGGTTGACGTTGACAGTTGGAATACCGTAGCCGGAAGTTTCGCGTACGCGCGGATGCAGTTTGATCACGGGAATGCCGTCTGAACGGGTTTGGGCGTGTTCAAAACCCAGTCGCGGCTGGCCGTTGACGTAGCGTAAAACCAACACCTGCCCCGGATAGATCAGATGCGGATTGCGGATGGCGTTGCGGTTGGCGCCCCAAAGGCGGTTCCATTGCCACGGGCTGTACAGATATTTGCCGGAAATACCCCACAAGGTATCGCCGTTTTTAACGACGTAGCGTTGCGGCGCATTGGGTCGGATTTTTAAAGAAGCTGCCTGAGTGTGGGCAGAAATAGCCATGCCTGCCATGCAAAGCAGGGTTATAATACGTTGTTGCATAACCGTTCCCCTTGAAATCGGTTTGGTTTGTCTTCAGATGATAAATAGAGAAGGCTGGAGTTTGCGAAACTGCCGCCCATCCATCAATACGATAACGAACGGCCTCTGTCGCGCTATCTTAACATTTTTCGGCGTTATTTTAGCATTGAATGTTGCTGTCATGACAGGAGATTGTGGCGGCGGAATCCAAATCTGTATGAAAATCACACATCAGCTTTATAAAACGAGAATATTATGGCTTTACTGAACATCCTCCAATACCCTGACGAGCGTTTGCACACGGTCGCCAAACCTGTTGAAAAAATCGACGAGCGCATCCAGACATTGGTTGCCGATATGTTTGAAACCATGTACGAAGCACGCGGTATCGGCTTGGCGGCCACTCAAGTCGACGTACACGAACGCATCGTCGTGATGGATTTGACCGAAGACCGCAGCGAGCCGCGCGTGTTCATCAATCCCGTTATTGTCGAAAAAGACGGCGAGACGACTTACGAAGAAGGCTGCCTGTCCGTGCCGGGCATTTACGATACCGTGACCCGTGCCGAGCGCGTCAAAGTCGAAGCCTTGAACGAAAAAGGCGAGAAATTCACGCTGGAAGCAGACGGCCTGTTGGCAATCTGCGTGCAGCACGAATTGGACCACCTGATGGGCATCGTGTTTGTCGAACACCTGTCGCAGCTGAAACAAGGCCGCATCAAAACCAAACTGAAAAAACGTCAGAAACACACCATCTGACCTAAGCATCGCTTAAAGGCCGTCTGAAAAGACAAAACAGAAGGCAGACTTCGGTTTTCAATCTTTCAGACGGCCTTTTCAGCTGAAACAGTTTGCCCAACGCGCCCATTCAAACCATTTCCACAAGGACACAACATGAAAGTCATCTTTGCCGGTACGCCCGATTTTGCCGCCGCCGCCTTGAAAGCCATCGCCGCCGCAGGTTTTGAAATTCCGCTGGTGTTG
>NZ_JBQCXF010000135.1:0-7388 GCF_051956635.1 Neisseria sp. P0022.S010
ATGCCGACAAACTCAGCCTCGACGACATCCTGCAATACTATTTCCGCGTCGTTGACCCGACCAGCCTCAACAAACAAGGCAACGACACCGGCACGCAATACCGCAGCGGCGTGTACTACACCGACCCTGCCGAAAAAGCCGTCATCGCCGCCGCCCTCAAGCGCGAGCAGCAAAAATACCAACAGCCCCTCGTCGTCGAAAACGAGCCGCTGCAAAACTTCTACGACGCCGAGGAATACCATCAGGACTATCTTATTAAAAACCCCAACGGCTATTGCCACATCGACATCCGCAAAGCCGACGAACCGCTGCCGAATAAAGCCAAAGCCACCCCGAAAGGCAAAGGCTTCGACGCGGCAACGTATAAAAAACCCAGCGCTGCCGAACTCAAACGCTTTCTGACCGAAGAGCAATATCAAGTTACCCAAAACAGCGCGACCGAATACGCCTTCAGTCATGAATACGACCACTTGTTCAAACCCGGCATTTATGTAGACGTCGTCAGCGGCGAACCCCTGTTTTCTTCCGCCGACAAATTTGATTCCGGCTGCGGCTGGCCGAGCTTCACCCGCCCGATTAACGCCGCCGCTGTTACCGAACACGACGATTTCAGCTACAACATGCGCCGCACCGAAGTGCGCAGCCACGCCGCTGACTCACACTTGGGACACGTCTTCGCCGACGGTCCGAAAGACAAAGGCGGCCTGCGCTATTGCATCAATGGCGCAAGTTTGAAATTCATTCCTTTGGAAGAAATGGACGCAGCCGGCTACGGCGCATTGAAAGACAAAGTGAAATAACGGATTGAATCGAAAAAGGCCGTCTGAAAAAGAATTCAGACGGCCTTTTTGATTTATCGGATGTAGAGGGTTGGTTTCTTATTTATCAAAAAATCTCAATAACTAAGAAAGTATGCCCTACAAAAGCCTTTTAAATTCGTTTTGCCAGCTCTTCGGCTTTACCCACATACAACGCAGGGGTCAGCTCAAGCAATTTGGCTTTGGCTCCTGTCGGAATTTCCAACGACTCGATAAAGAGTTTCAATACTTCAGGCGTAATGCCGTCTTTACCGCGTGTCAGGTCTTTCAGCTTCTCGTAAGGATTGGCTACGCCGTAACGACGCATTACGGTTTGAATCGGCTCGGCCAATAGCTCCCAAGTAGCGTCCAAATCAGCAGCAAGTGCGGCAGGATTCGGCTCAAGCTTGTTCAGACCACGCAGATGGGCGGCAAAGCCCAATACGGTATAGCCCACGCCTACGCCCATATTACGCAATACGGTGCTGTCGGTCAGGTCGCGCTGCCAACGGGAAATCGGCAGTTTTTCAGACAAAAAGCCCAATACGGCATTGGCCATACCGAGGTTGCCTTCGGAGTTTTCAAAGTCGATCGGATTGACTTTGTGCGGCATGGTGGAAGAACCGACTTCGCCTGCTTTGACTTTTTGTTTGAAGTAACCCAAAGAAATATAGCCCCAAACATCGCGGTTGAAGTCGATCAGAATCGTGTTGACACGACTGATGGCTTGGAAGAATTCTGCCATATAGTCGTGTGGCTCGATTTGAATGGTGTAAGGGTTGAAGGTCAGGCCGAGGCTGATTTCGACAAAGTTGCGGCAATGGGTTTCCCAATCCACATCGGGATAAGCGACCATATGGGCATTGTAGTTGCCGACTGCGCCATTAATTTTGCCGAGGAACTCTTGCGCTTGCAGGTTTTTAAACTGGCGTTGCAGGCGGTACACGACATTGGCGATTTCTTTACCCAATGTGCTTGGTGTAGCAGGCTGGCCATGCGTGCGGCTCATCATAGGGACGGCAGCCAACTCATGCGCCATGCCGGTCAGTTTTTCGATGATTTCGGCCAGTTTCGGCAGCAAAACAGTCTCACGCGCTTCTTGCAGCATCAAAGCGTGGGACAGGTTGTTGATGTCTTCGCTGGTGCAGGCAAAGTGGATGAACTCGCTGGCAGCAGCCACTTCAGGCACGCCGGAGAAGCGTTCTTTAAGCCAATATTCGATGGCTTTGACGTCGTGATTGGTGGTCGCCTCAATGGCTTTGACGGCGGCGGCATCTTCAAGTGAGAAGTTTTCGATTACCTTGTCGATTTCGGCAAGCGTAAAATCGCTGAAAGCAGGAACTTCTGCAATCTTAGGCTCGGCGGCAAGGGCTTTGAGCCAGTTTAATTCAACTTTGACACGCGCACGCATCAGGCCGTATTCGGAGAAAATCGGACGCAATGCTTCAACGGATTTGGCGTAGCGGCCATCTAATGGGGAAAGTGCAGCGATAGGGTTAATCATGTCGGATCTTCCTATGGGATGAAAACCAAATTGTTTGCAATTATACATGATTTTACACTTCAAGGCCGTCTGAAAAGCAGGTTTCGGACGGCCTTTTCAGCGTATTTTTCATAAAATTCTTTTCAGAGGTTCAACTTTGCAAATTCGATTTACGATATATGCCATCTTCACGGATAATATCGGCTGACTTTCTGTAAATAATGAGGTTTTATGAATATCAAACGTTTTTCCCTAGCTGCAACCGTATTTACGGCTTTGATGTTGAGTGCCTGTGAAACAACCACCACATCGAGCGGCGGTGGCAGCTGGACCAACATCGGCACCATCTCTGAAGGCAATATCAAAGTGGCCATTGATAAAAGCAGCATTAAAAGAAATGGCGCACTGGTTACTTTCCGCGATAAAAAAACCGTTTCCAAACTGAAAGAGGAACGTTTCGTCAACACGCCTGCCTATAAAACGGCCATCGGCAGCTGGGAAATTCATTGCTCAAACAAAACCTATCGCTTGGCAGCGCTGCAACTGATGGATGAACACGGCCGGGTGATTTCCAACCAAAGCTATACGCCGACCAGCATCCGCCCAATGAGCGTCATGAGCGGCACGATTACTGAAAAACAATACGAAACAGTGTGCGGACATAAGCTGTAATCCACATTTATTCACAAAGTTATCCACAGTTTAAATATTTAAAAGGCTGTCTGAATGCTTTGAATATCAAGTTTCAAACGGCCTTTTTATGTTTTTATGGAAATTTATCTTCAAATTTATCCACAAAATTTGTTTATTCAAGAATAATTTATTATAGCGATTCTTTTACGCTCAAAATTTGCTTCATTCTTTCACAAAATACTGATTTATCCTCTAGACTGCTATGCATCAAACTGGATCTGCACTAAATGCTTTTCACACAGGTATTCCAATCTTTTGGAAAAAATTTGCTTCTCCAAATAAATACCTTTCCTTTGATAATACAACCCTTCTTTAACGCAGCCTTGCTCCTGTTTCTCCGTCAATAATCTGACTAGGCGTTTTCTGCTTACCTATCAATCCGCCTACAACCCATACTTTCCTGCCAAACTGTCTTCTGACTTCCCTTTCCGTTTTGCACGCCCGTTTGCCTGCACGATTGCATGAAGTAGAGACTAAAGGCATTTCCAAAACCTGACACAAACGCCTTGCGCCTACGTGTGCCGGAACCCTAACAGCCAATTTACTGCGTCCTTTTCCTCGCAACGAAGGCAATACTTTTTTGCCGGCCGGCAATAAAAAAGTTTTCGGAGCCGGCCATGCTTCATGCAGCATGGTTTGGATATTTTCAGACGGCCTTTGCAGCAAAGGTTGCAACTGTTCCAAGCTATGGCCAATGACAATCATACCTTTGTGTTGCGGTCGTTTTTTCAGATGAATCAGTTGATTGAGTGCTTTAGGCAAAATAGGGACACAGCCCAAGCCATAGCAAGACTCGGTAGGATAGGCGACCAAACCGCCTTTTTTAAGATGCGCCTGCAACCTGCGTTGGGCTGCAGCCGATAAAATTCTGGGGAACATCATCATATACCAAGGCCGTCTGAAACTGCGATTGTCGGACAATCTGTGTTCAGACGGCCTATTTCTATTCATTATTAACGGTTGATGGCTTTATCGGCAATGTCTTTACGGTATTGCATACCGTCAAAACGGATGGTTTCCAATGCCTTATAAGCCTTACTCTTAGCTTGTGCAACATCATCACCCAAACCGACGACACACAACACACGGCCGCCGTTGGTTACCACTTCGCCTTTTTCATTCGTTGCGGTACCGGCATGGAAAACTTTACCGATTTGATTGGCCTTATCCAAACCGGAGATCACATCGCCTTTTTTCGGAGAGTCAGGATAGTTTTGTGCGGCCAACACCACGCCTACGGCAGTCTGCGGATTCCATTCGGCGGTAACACTATCCAGTTTGCCGTCGATTGCCGCTTCAACCAAATCCACCAAATCGCTATCCAAACGGCTCATAATCGGCTGGGTTTCAGGGTCGCCGAAACGGCAGTTAAATTCGATGGTATAAGGCGCACCGTTTTTATCAATCATCAATCCCGCATATAAAAAGCCGGTAAATTCATGACCTTCTGCTTTCATACCGGCCACAGTCGGCAAAATAATTTCATTCATCGCGCGCTCGTACACATCAGGCGTTACCACCGGAGCAGGGCTGTATGCACCCATACCGCCGGTATTAGGACCTTTGTCATCATCCAACAGGCGTTTATGGTCTTGACTGGTTGCCATCGGCAACACATGATTGCCGTCCACCATAACGATAAAGCTTGCTTCCTCGCCTTGCAAGAAATCTTCAATCACGACGCGCGCGCCTGCATTACCCATTTTGTTGCCCAACAACATATCATCAATAGCGGCATGGGCTTCATCCAAAGTCATGGCGACAATCACGCCCTTACCGGCAGCCAAACCATCCGCTTTAATAACAATCGGCGCACCTTTTCGGTTGACGTAATCATGTGCCGCATCGACATTTTCAAAGGTTTGGTATTGCGCGGTTGGAATGTTATATTTTGCCATAAACGCTTTAGCAAAATCCTTTGAGCTCTCCAACTGGGCCGCGTATTGAGTCGGGCCAAAAATCTTCAATCCGGCAGCACGGAAGTCATTGACCACACCTGCAGCCAAAGGCGCTTCAGGGCCGACTACAGTAAAAGCAATATTTTCATTACGGCAAAAATCAATCAAATCTTGATGCGCCGTTAATGCGATATTCTGAAGTTTAGGTTCAATTGCCGTTCCGGCATTACCAGGTGCAACAAAGACAGTTTCTACTTTAGACGACTGCGCCAATTTCCAAGCCAGTGCGTGTTCACGTCCACCATTACCAATAACGAGCAATTTCATACCATTTCCTTGAAGAATAGATGTTGTAAATAAGATTCAATCGATGAAATATTGTTCCATCTTGCATAGCTGTTTCAAATTAAGAATAATATTGCGCCAAGACAACCATACTCTAATTTCAAACAACGAAAGGAAAATCATGCAAAAGCGTATTGACGAAATTCAAAGCAAATACCGCGAATGGTGCGAATTACTGCCACAACTGGAGGCAGATATCGCCCGCTGGAAACATGCTGCAAGCCTCATGCAGGACATGGATGAATTCTATACCAACGAATACCAAGCGTGTCATCAAGCCATTGAAGAAGGTGCAGATGTTGATTTGCGCACACAGGGCGAATATAGCATTATGAGCGAAGATGCCCTATGGAACGCACTGGGAGAATTTCATCAACTGGCTTGGGAACACTTGCGCTCAAGCGTAAATGCTTTAGACAGATACCAAGGCTAAAACATCAAAGGCCGTCTGAAACTTTTGATTGATCAAATATGTTCAGACGACCTTTTATTCAAACGGCTTCTCAGTATTTACTTCAATTTGGCGCGTATTTTTCCAGGCGGCAATACAGACTTCATAATCGGCCAACGCTATTTTTACTGTCAACTTACAATCTAGCTGCAAATCCTGTTCCACAATATCGGCCTGATATTGTTTGGCAACCCGTATCACCTCATTCAAAACAGGATATTCACATTTCAACCAAACCGTTTTTTCAACATTCTTTTCAACAACTTCAGCTATCGCCAGTGCCTGAGCCGTTGATTCCTTATAGGCATGAATCAAACCGGGAACGCCCAATAGCGTACCGCCAAAATAACGCACAACCACAACCAATACATCCGTTACACCGACAGAATCAATCTGCCCCAAAATAGGGCGGCCAGCACTCCCGGACGGTTCTCCATCATCATTTGCGCGAAACTGCATTCCATCCACACCCAATCGGTAGGCGTAACACCAATGTCGTGCTTTGTGGTGCTCTTCCTTTAATGGGTCGAGATATTTCTTCACATCAGCCAACGTGCGGATCGGATAGGCATATGCGATGAAGCGGCTGCCTTTATCTTTAAATTCAGCCTGTGTCGGTTTGGTAATGGTTTTATAGGTCGTGATCATGCCGAAATATTTTCAGACGGCCTTTGTTGTAAAAGGCCGTCTGAACGTTTCACGTGAAACATTAGTTTTTCAGTGCTTCAGTCAGTTGAGGCACAACTTCAAACAAATCACCAACCAAGCCGTAGTCTGCCACATTGAAAATAGGCGCATCAGCATCTTTGTTGATGGCAACAATTACTTTACTGTCTTGCATACCGGCAACGTGTTGGATAGCACCGGAAATACCGATAGCGAAGTACAGTTGCGGCGCAACCACTTTACCGGTTTGACCCACTTGGGCATCGTTTGGCGCATACTCGGCATCCACTGCCGCACGGGACGCACCAATCGCCGCACCCAAAACATCTGCCAAAGGAGTCAACACTTCATTAAATTTTTCAGCACTGCCCAATGCACGGCCACCAGAAACAATCACTTTTGCCTGAGTCAATTCAGGGCGGTCAGACTGAGAAAGTTGACGGTTTACGAAACGGCTCAGGTTTTGAGCAGGTGTTGCCTCAACATTGACCACTTCTGCATTACCACCTTGTCTGGCAGCATCAAATGCTGTTGCACGGAAAGTCAGCACCAGTTTTTCAGAATTGGATTGAACGGTTTCAAATGCATTACCGGCATAAATCGGACGGACAAATGTCGAGTTATCCACAACTTCGGTTAAATCCGAAACTTGTGGTACATCCAATAGGGCTGCTACTCGGGGCAGAAGATTTTTACAAAACGCAGTTGCAGTCGCAGCCACATAGTGGTAATCCGCAGCCAGTTTAACAACCAAAGGCGCCAATTCTTCTGCCAAACCTTCAGCATAATAGGGCGCATCGGCTACCAAAACTTTCGCTACGCCTGCAATCTGTTTTGCCTCTTCAACCACCGCAGCAGCATTACTACCGGCGACCAATAAATCTACATTCCCTAATTTGGCGGCAGCCGTTACCGCATGCAAAGTGGCAGGATTCAAATGTTGGTTATTATGTTCCGCAATAATCAATACGCTCATTTCATACTCCTTAGATCACTTTGGCTTCGTTTTTCAGCTTTTCAACCAACTCGGCAACATCAGCCACTTTCACACCGGC
>NZ_JBQCXF010000136.1:0-7349 GCF_051956635.1 Neisseria sp. P0022.S010
CGTGAAATTTAGCACAAAAGCCGAAACTTTGCAGGCTCAACAGGCAGGTGCGCAATTATTTGTCTGCGCCGAAGCATCGCAACTGAGCAACCCGACTGCCCTCGCCCTCTTCGCTTCCCTTGAAGAAAGTCAAAATTTCGCCGACACCAAAATCCCGACGGACAACGGTTTGCAGGCAGTCGCCGTCGTCCGCCTCGAAAAAACCGACCGCGCCGCATTGAACAAAGCCGCCGCCGAAGCCGCCAAATGGGCGCAAAACCAAGAAACGGTCAATGTGGACGTTCATGCCTTTGAAGAAGCGCAAGCGGCAGCCGTTGCCGAAGCCTTCGCCATCGCTTTCGGCAACGCCGCCTACCGTTTCGACCGCTACAAAAAAGAAGCCAAGCCCGCCAAATTTACAGAAGCCGTGTTCCACAGCGCACACGAAGCCGCCGTCAAAGAAGCCCTGCGCGTTGCCGAAGCGCAAGTTTACGGACAAAGCCTCTGCCGTGACTTGGGTAATGCCGCACCGAACGAGTGCACGCCCGAATTTTTAGCGCGTACCGCCAAAGCCGAAGCCGAAAAACTGGGCGCACACGCCAAAATCATTGAAAAAGACTACATCAAAGAAAACATGGGTTCGTTCTGGTCGGTCGCCAAAGGCAGCGTCGAAGACCCATATTTGGTCGAACTGAGCTATTTCGGTGCGGCCGACAAAGAAGCCGCACCTGTGGTATTGGTCGGCAAAGGCATTACCTTCGACACCGGCGGCATCTCCCTCAAACCCGGTCTGAACATGGACGAAATGAAGTTTGACATGTGCGGCGCGGCAACCGTCATCAGTACTTTCTGCGCCGCCGTCAAACTGCAACTGCCGATCAACCTGATTGCCGTTGTCGCCACCTGCGAAAACATGCCTTCCGGCGCAGCCAACAAACCGGGCGACGTCGTGAAAAGCATGAAAGGCTTGACTATCGAGGTATTGAACACCGATGCCGAAGGCCGTCTGATTTTGTGCGACGCGCTCACTTACGCTGAACAATTCAAACCTAAAGCCGTTATCGACGTTGCCACTCTGACCGGCGCGTGCATTATCGCCTTGGGTCATGACGTCAGCGGCGTGATGGGCAACAACCAGGATTTGGTCGACAGCCTGCTGGCCGCTTCCCGCAACGTGGACGACAAAGCATGGCAACTGCCACTCTTTGAAACCTACAAAGACCAACTCAAATCCAACTTTGCCGACATTCCCAACATCGGCACGCCCGGTGCAGGCACGATTACCGCCGCCACCTTCCTGTCTTACTTCACCGAAGATTACCCGTGGGCGCACCTCGACATCGCAGGTACCGCATGGAAATCCGGCGGTGAAAAAGGCGCGACCGGCCGCCCTGTTCCATTATTGCTGAACTATCTGCGCAATGTGAAATAAATCTTGAGGGAAGCCTGGGGGGTTAATCGTTTCAACCCCGCAGGCCGTCTGAAAACGGAATCCGCATATCTGACTCAACCTGACAAACGGAGAACCGCTATGAAACCACTATTTGCCGCATTATCTGTCGCCCTTCTGCTCGGCACATCTCTAAACGCCCAAGCCGCCGAACAAACCACCTCCACCGACCGCAGCATCCAAGTGTACAAAAAAGCCGACTTGGCAGAATGGAACCGCGAAAACGCAGCCGGAGGCCAAGGCCCCTTGCTCGGCAGCTTTGCCTTCACGCGCCATCAAACCGCCGACCAAGACGCATTCAAAGAAATCGGCTGGCTCACATTGCCGCCGGGCGCTTCCATCGGTCAGCACAAACATACCGGCAATGAAGACGTTTACATCATCGTATCCGGCAAAGGCCTGTTTACCGACAGCGAAGGTAAACAGACCGAAGTCGGCGCAGGAGACATTACCATCGCCCGCCCCGGCCAGTCCCACGCACTCAAAAATATCGGCAAAAAGCCGTTGGTATTCTTGGATTTGATCGCCGAAACCGCAGGTGCTAAAGCCGCCGAAACCAAGTAATGCTTTCAATGAAAGCAAACTATCTGCCGTGACTTTCTGCCTTACCCAAACCAGGCAGCAGAAAGATTGTTCCGTTTTCATTTAAACCTGCATACAAGCCAAAGGCCGTCTGAAAACCACGCTTCGTTTTCAGACGGCCTTTTTTCTCAAAAATCTTATCATATTAATAATGAAATGTTATATAATAACAGCCTTTCGAAATATGATGAGAAACTAAAATGACACAAACCACACTCAAACCCATTGTTTTATCTATTCTTTTAATCAGCACCCCATCCTCTCCCAAGCGCATGAAACCGAGCAGTCGGTTGACTTAGAAGCAGTTACCGTCGTCGGTAAAAGCCGTCCGCGCGCCACTTCGGGGCTGCTGCACGCTTCGACCGCCTCCGACAAAATCATCTCCGGCGATACTTTGCGGCAAAAAGCCGTCAACTTGGGCGATGCTTTGGACGGCGTACCGGGCATTCATGCCTCGCAATACGGCGGCGGCGCGTCCGCGCCTGTGATACGCGGTCAAACAGGCAGACGGATTAAAGTGTTGAACCATCACGGCGAAACGGGCGACATGGCGGACTTCTCGCCAGACCATGCCCTGATGGTGGACAGCGCCTTGTCGCAACAGGTCGAAATCCTGCGCGGCCCGGTTACGCTCTTGTACAGCTCAGGCAATGTGGCGGGTTTGGTGGATGTTGCCGATGGCAAAATCCCCGAAAAAATGCCTGAAAACGGCGTATCGGGCGAAGCCGGATTGCGTTTGAGCAGCGGCAATTTGGAAAAACTGACATCTGCAGGCATCAATATCGGTTTAGGCAAAAACTTCGTGCTGCATACCGAAGGCTTGTACCGTAAATCGGGCGATTACGCCGTACCGAGCTATCAAAAAGAAGAAGGCCGTCTGAAACGACTGCCCGACAGCTATGCCGATTCCAAAACAGGCAGCATCGGCCTGTCTTGGGTAGGCGAAAAAGGCTTTATCGGCGTGGCGTATAGCGACCGCCGCGACCAATACGGCCTGCCTGCCCACAGCCACGAATATGATGATTGCCACGCCGACATCATCTGGCAGAAGAGTTTGATTAACAAACACTATTTGCAGCTTTATCCGCACCTGCTGACCGAAGAAGACATCGATTACGATAATCCAGGTTTGAGCTGCGGCTTCCACGACGACGATAATGCACACGCCCATGCCCACAACGGCAAACCGTGGATAGACCTGCGCAACAAACGCTACGAACTCCGCGCCGAATGGAAGCAACCATTCCCCGGTTTTGAAGCCCTGCGCGTACACCTGAACCGCAACGACTACCACCACGACGAAAAAGCAGGCGATGCAGTAGAAAACTTCTTCAACAACAAAACACACAACGCCCGTATCGAGTTGCGCCACCAACCCATAGGCCGTCTGAAAGGCAGCTGGGGCGTGCAATATTTGGGACAAAAATCCAGCGCGCTTTCCGCCATTCCCGAAACCGTCCAACAACCAATGTTGATTGACAACAATGTGCGCCATTACAGCTTTTTCGGTGTAGAACAGGCAAACTGGGACAACTTCACGCTTGAAGGCGGCGTACGCGTGGAAAAACAAAAAGCCTCCATTCAGTACGACAAAGCATTGATTGATCGGGAAAACTACTACAACCAGCCCCTGCCCGACCTCGGTGCGCACCGCCAAACCGCCCGCTCGTTCGCACTTTCGGGCAACTGGTATTTCACGCCACACCACAAACTCAGCCTGACCGCCTCGCATCAGGAACGCCTGCCGTCAACGCAAGAACTGTACGCGCACGGCAAACACGTCGCCACCAACACCTTTGAAGTCGGCAACAAACACCTCAACAAAGAGCGTTCCAACAACATCGAACTCGCGCTGGGCTACGAAGGCGACCGCTGGCAATACAATCTGGCACTCTACCGCAACCGCTTCGGCAACTACATCTACGCCCAAACCTTAAACGACGGACGCGGCCCCAAATCCATCGAAGACGACAGCGAAATGAAGCTCGTGCGCTACAACCAATCCGGTGCCGACTTCTACGGCGCGGAAGGCGAAATCTACTTCAAACCGACACCGCGCTACCGCATCGGCGTTTCCGGCGACTATGTACGAGGCCGTCTGAAAAACCTGCCATCCCTGCCCGGCAGGGAAGATGCCTACGGCAACCGTCCTTTCATCGCGCAGGACGACCAAAACGCGCCTCGTGTTCCGGCTGCGCGTCTCGGCTTCCACCTGAAAGCCTCGTTGACCGACCGTATCGATGCCAATTTGGACTACTACCGCGTGTTCGCCCAAAACAAACTCGCCCGCTACGAAACGCGCACGCCCGGACACCATATGCTCAACCTCGGCGCAAACTACCGCCGCAATACGCGCTATAGCGAGTGGAATTGGTACGTCAAAGCCGACAACCTGCTCAACCAATCCGTTTACGCCCACAGCAGCTTCCTCTCTGATACGCCGCAAATGGGCCGCAGCTTTACCGGCGGCGTGAACGTGAAGTTTTAAAACTAGATAGGCAAACAAAAAAGGTTTTCAGACGGCTATCTGAAAACCTTTTTCTTGTTTTAACCAATCATTTAAAACTGACTATTAATCTTTCAATACATCTTGCACAGCCGCTTGAATTTTAGCCGCCGCTGCTTCGATTTGCTGCTGTTCGGTAGATTGGCTTGCCACTGTTTCAGCCGGAGCAGCTTGTGAAACTGGCGCGGCTTGTGGAGCTGCAGCTTTAGGCTCAGATTCAGTTTGCGGCGCAGTCAGCGGCAAACGCGCCAATACAGTGCTGACGCCGGTTACTTTATCGCCAATCGCCACTTGCGCCTGCGCATCGACAGGCAGATACATATCCACGCGCGAACCAAAGCGGATAAAGCCATAGCGTTCACCACGGGACAGTTTCGCACCGGCTTGGGTGTAGCACAAAATACGGCGTGCCACCAAACCGGCCACTTGAACAAAAGTAATTTCACGACCTGAAGCCGTAGTCGCCAACACCGCGTTACGTTCGTTTTCCGTGCTGGCTTTGTCCAAATCCGCATTCACGAATTTGCCTTTGTTATAAACCACTTTCGTTACCGTACAATCGGCAGGCGATTTTTGCGAATGCACGTTGAACACGTTCATAAAAATACTGATTTTCAAAGCATCGACATCACGATACGGATCGCGTGCGCGCTCGACCACCACGATACGGCCGTCAACCGGACTCAACACCGCTTCAGGATTTTGCGGAATCTCACGCGCAGGGTCGCGGAAAAACTGCAGAGCAAATACGGTAAACACCCAAAACGGCAAAGACCACCAGCCGCAGCACATCGACACCAACAGGCTCAAAGCCAAACCGCCGCCGATAATCGGCCAGCCCTCGCGGGCGATTATCGGGTGGGGATACAAACGGTTCATTACTTATCCTTCATTTAATAATTTCAAAATTGCCGCCATTATATCTGAAACTCCAAACATTGAGGCCGTCTGAAATGTTCAGACGGCCGGTGTCTTTTGTAAAAAATACTCAACATAGATAAAGTTTAAATCTCGGCAACACAATGACGCAGCGTCCTCAACAAGCAGCTCACACGAGCCAACAATACGCTGCAAATATCATTTAGACCAAACCTCTTCCCTCGATTATCTCGACAAACCCAGTATAACCGCCAACACCAGCCAAATCCAATGCCGACGGCGTGATGTAGAGAACAAAGAGCGTTGAGACAGCAAACGCGTTTGGCTCAACTGATACGCCACATCTGCGAGCTTAATCAACTGATTGCCCTGTCGTTTTTTGCTTTCTTCCGCTTTACGCAGTTTCAAATTTTCCGCTTCAATCCGCAGCCGCACCAGTTTGGCTTCCAAAATCAGCAGCTCGCGCGCTTCTTCATACTCCTGTTGCTTCATCGTCCGCCCCCTTGTCTATCTCACCGCGCAAATACGCAATGTCCGTCCGAATATCCTGCAAGGTTTCAGCCACACGACTGCCCTGCTCCCGATAATCTGCCGATACTTTGCGAAACAATACGGCAATAATCAGCAGGCTCACGAAGAAAATGCCGAAAAACACCCACAACGCCGCCACATCCGACAACACGCGGTTCAAGCCGAACAGCAAACCGACCAAGCCCACCATCAACAGCGCGCCGGACAACACCAGCCAAACCGCCAAACGGAACACATTCTCCGCCTGACGCGTCAAATCCAAGCTCAATACCTGCAAACGCAACAGCAGCAAATCCGCGCCCTGATTCAACAAAGCCTTGCCATGTTCAAAACGTTGGCGAATCCCCATCTCGATTATCCTTTTTCTCAGGAAACATAAGGCTAAGGCCGTCTGTACGGCGCAATGAAATCCAAGATTTCATGTGTACGCCTGTTCAGACGGCCTTAACATATTCACATTAACGGCGGTTCAACAACACACCGACAACCAAACCGGCCAATGCGGCAAAACCCATCGCATAGTATGGTTTTTCATGCACCACTTCATCAGCATGTTTGGCACCGCGTTTCAAACGCTCGCCCGCATCGGCTTCAAATTCGGCAAAGCGCTCTTTGCCTTCTTTAAAACGCTCCTGGGCCGCTTCTTCAAACTGCTCGTATTTCTCACGCGCACGCTCGGCATGATGGCGTAAACGTTCGCCGGCCTCTTCTTCAAAACGGCTCAAACGCTCTTTGGCCGCGGCCAATTTTTCTTCCAATTTGGCCCGGGCTTTGCCGCCCTCTTCCGAACCGGCTTCCACACCGTCGCGGTACAACTCTTCCACATCATCCATCACTTCTCGGATGTCTTTCAGCAAAGCCTCGCGACGTGCTTCAAAATCGTGTTTTTTCATGTTTTTCTCCTTGAGATAGGTTGATATGGTTACAGACTATTTATCTGTTAATCAATTATAAACATTTCTCTCCGGTTATCGCATTAATTCCAATCAAATTAAGTATCAAATATGTAAAAACAACCAAATGAAATTAAAAAAGGCCGTCTGAAAACTTCAGACGGCCTCTTCAATTCAGCTTAAAGACTTAAGTCTTATGCCAAACCTTTTGCTTTCAACACTTCCAGCATGGTAGTGCCCAACTCGGCAGGGCTGCGGGTGTAAGCGATACCAGCTTTTTCGAAAGCGGCGAATTTTTCTTCGGCAGTACCTTTGCCACCGGAGATAATCGCACCGGCGTGGCCCATGCGTTTGCCTTTAGGGGCGGTCACACCTGCGATGTAGCCGACAACGGGTTTAGTGACGTTGGATTGGATGTATTCGGCTGCTTCTTCTTCCGCAGTACCGCCGATTTCACCGATCATGATGATGGCGTCGGTATCTGGGTCTTCTTGGAAGAGTTTCAGTGCGTCGATTTGGTTCATACCAG
>NZ_JBQCXF010000137.1:0-7248 GCF_051956635.1 Neisseria sp. P0022.S010
AGGCGCGGAATATCCATACGGCAGCCGCAATCCGGGCATTCCACCGTATGTGCAGGCAGCGTCGCATCAGGAAGATAAGACTTGTAGCGCCACCAGCGATGGTAGGCAGGAATCCGTTTCATGGTTCGGCAGGGGATAAAGAAGGTGCAAAGAGTGTCGCATTATAAAGGAAAACAGAAGGATAGCCCAAATTTAGGTCGATATTTGATTGAATGGCGGCTGCTTAATAAGGTTTGGGCCGTCTGAAAAGTTTGAAAAGGGTTTAGAAGATTATTGCTATGAGCCGTTAAATTTTATTAATAGGTCTTAGTTTGGTTTATTGTCATTAGTATAAAAATAATATATATTCTCATTAATTAAAAACACGATGAGCCTTGTAGATCTGTGGAAGGTACGCGGTCAACGAATCTGAAGCAGGTTAAAAATTATCTTCTTTGTTTTTAAAACGATTCTTTTCAAATTAGACGGATTTTTAACCATAAAGGCCGTCTGAAACCATCTGAAACTATTAGTCTCTTAATTCAAAGGAAACATCATGAGTGAAACACAAGAGCTGACTTTCGCCAAACGCTTAAAAGAGCAAACCACAGTTACACACGACAGCGTTGATAACTTGGTTATGTCCGTTCAGCCTTTTTCCAGCAAAGAAAACTACATCAAATTCTTGAAACTTCAATCTGTTTTCCATAAGGCCGTCGATCACATCTATAAAGATGCCGAATTGAACAAAGCCATTCCAGAGCTTGAATACATGGCGCGTTACGATGCCGTGACTCAAGACTTGAAAGACTTGGGTGAAGAGCCTTACAAATTTGACAAAGAATTGCCACACGAAACCGGTAATAAAGCCATCGGCTGGCTGTATTGCGCCGAAGGTTCTAATTTGGGTGCGGCATTCTTGTTCAAACATGCTCAAAAACTCGAATACACCGGCGAATTTGGCGCACGCCACCTGGCTCCTCATCCGAACGGCCGCGGCAAACACTGGCGCGCTTTTGTCGAGCATCTGAATGCTTTGAACTTGACTCCGGAAGCTGAAGCGGAAGCCATTCAAGGCGCGCGTGAAGCTTTTGAATTCTATAAAGTGATTCTGCGTGAAACCTTCGGTTTGCCGGAAGGTGCGGAAGCGCCTGAAGGTATGATGCCGCACAGACTCTAAAAAATAATTAAATCAAACAGACAAGGTCTCGGCGTAGATGTTTGCAGGGGCCTTTAATTACACTACAAAGTTTTGTTTGAACGGGTTGCTGTCTTATTAATCATTAATGATTATCAGAAAATTTATTATGTATTAACTGATGGATGAACAATCCATTACACCTTGAGTTGATAATATGAAACCATTACAAATGCTCCCTATTGCCGCGCTGGTCGGCAGTATTTTCGGCAATCCAGTCTTGGCAGCAGATGAAGCTGCAACCGAAACCACACCCGTTAAAGCAGAGATAAAAGAAGTCCGCGTTAAAGGTCAGCGCAATGCGCCTGCAGCCGTGGAACGTGTCAACCTTGGCCGTATCCAACAAGAAATGGTACGTGACAACAAAGACTTGGTACGTTATTCCACCGACGTTGGCTTGAGCGACAGTGGCCGCCATCAAAAAGGCTTTGCCGTACGCGGCGTGGAAGGCAACCGTGTCGGCGTCAGCATTGACGGCGTAAACCTGCCTGATTCCGAAGAAAACTCGCTGTATGCCCGTTATGGCAACTTCAACAGCTCGCGTCTGTCTATCGACCCCGAACTCGTGCGCAACATCGAAATCGTGAAGGGCGCAGACTCTTTCAATACCGGTAGCGGTGCATTGGGTGGCGGCGTGAATTACCAAACCCTGCAAGGTCATGATTTGCTGTTGCCTGAGCGTCAGTTCGGCGTGATGATGAAAAACGGTTACAGCAGCCGCAACCGCGAATGGACAAATACACTTGGTTTCGGCGTGAGCAACGACCGCGTGGATGCTGCTTTGCTGTATTCGCAACGTCGCGGTCATGAGACCGAAAGTGCGGGCGAGCGTGGCTATCCGGTAGAGGGTGCCGGTAGCGGAGCGAATATTCGTGGTTCTGCGCGCGGTATTCCTGATCCGTCCAAACATAAATACCACAGCTTCTTGGGTAAGATTGCTTATCAAATCAACGACAACCACCGTATCGGAGCATCGCTCAACGGTCAGCAGGGCCACAATTACACGACTGAAGAGTCTTATAACCTGACCGCTTCTTCTTGGCGCGAAGCCGACGATGTCAACAGACGGCGCAATGCCAACCTGTTTTACGAATGGACGCCTGATTCAAATTGGTTGTCATTGTTGAAGGCAGACATCGATTATCAGAAAACCAAAGTGGCGGCGGTTAACTACAAAGGCTCGTTCCCGATGGATTATTCCACCTGGACGCGCAACTACAACCAGAAGGATTTGGACGAAATCTACAACCGCAGCATGGATACAACCTTCAAACGCATTACGCTGCGTATGGACAGCCAGCCGTTGCAACTGGGTGGGCAACACCGCCTGTCGTTTAAAACATTTGCCAGCCAACGTGAGTTTGAAAACTTAAACCGCGACGATTACTACTTCAGCGGCCGTATTTTGCGCACGACCAGCACGATTCAGCATCCGGTGAAAACCAACAACTACGGTTTCTCGCTGTCCGACCAAATCCAATGGAACGACGTGTTCAGCAGCCGCGCAGGTATTCGTTACGACCACACCAAAATGATGCCTCAGGAATTGAACTCCGAGTGTCATGCTTGTGACAAAACACCACCTGCTGCCAACACTTATAAAGGTTGGAGCGGTTTTGTCGGTTTGGCTGCGCAACTGAGCCAGACATGGCGTTTGGGTTACGATGTAACTTCCGGCTACCGTGTCCCCAATGCGTCCGAAGTGTATTTCACCTACAACCACGGTTCGGGTAACTGGTTGCCTAATCCGAACCTGAAAGCCGAGCGCAGCATCACTCATACCCTTTCTCTGCAAGGCCGCAGCGAAAAAGGCACTCTGGATGCCAACCTGTATCAAAGCAATTACCGCAACTTCCTGTCTGAAGAGCATAAGCTGACCACCAGCGGCGATGTCGGCTGTACTCAGATGAATTACTACTATGGTATTTGCAGCGATCCTTATTCCGAAAAACTGGATTGGCAGATGCAAAACATCGACAAGGCCAGAATCCGTGGTCTTGAACTGACAGGCCGTCTGAATTTGGGTCAAGTGGTTTCTTTTGTACCTGAAGGCTGGAAATTGTTTGGTTCTGTCGGTTACGCGAAGAGCAAACTGTCAGGCAACAACAGCCTGCTGTCCACTCAGCCTCTGAAAGTGATTGCCGGTGTCGACTACGAAAGCCCGAGCGAGAAATGGGGCGTGTTCTCCCGTCTGACTTATTTGGGTGCGAAAAAAGCCAAAGATGCGCAGTACACTGTGTTTGAAAACGATGGCTGGGGTACGCCTTTGCAAGAAAAGGTAAAAGACTATCCATGGTTGAACAAATCGGCTTATGTGTTTGATATGTACGGCTTCTACAAACCAGTGAAAAACCTGACCCTGCGCGCGGGCGTGTATAATGTGTTCAACCGCAAATCCACCACTTGGGACTCCCTGCGCGGTCTGTACAGCTACAGCACCACCAACGGCGTTGACCGCGATGGCAAAGGCTTAGACCGCTACCGCGCACCCGGCCGCAACTACGCCGTATCGCTGGAATGGAAATTCTAAGCAGTTAACGGATAGCTAAAGGCCGTCTGAAAGTTTTAATGACTTTCAGACGGCCTTTTTTATTTAAAACGAAAATTTTAAACGGATAACAACGGTTGCTGCCGAACAATCGCGCGGATGATGGCGCGGTTGGGGTGTAGTGCGGTTCTCAGCCTTTGCGATAGCGGATGCGGCAAGCCGAGTATTTCGGCTGCAATGGCGGCGGCGCAGATGGGGGCTGTCGCCAGGCCGCGTGTGCCGTGTGCCGTATTGATGTAGGCATGGGGCAGGTAAGGGCAGGGAATATTGTCGAGGCGGTAGTTTTTGTCCAATGCCAGTTTGGCGTAGGCGGACTGCATGGCGGCGATGTCGCCGAGTGCGCCGACAACGGGCAAGTGGTCGAGGCTGTCGCAACGCAGGGCGGCATGGCCTTGTGTGGATTGGAGCGGTGGAGTTTGCAGGCCGTCTGAAAATAGGGATTGTGCCAATGGCGGATTAAGCTGGTGCAAGGCATCGCGGTTTTCGGCTTCTTCGTGCGGATACCAAGTTTCATCGTTGCTGTTGAGGACAAATGTCGCGCCGTAGCAGTGGCTGCCTTGCCAGCTCGGGCTGATGTAGCTTTCGCCGGAAATGGCGCAATGCAGTTTTTGTGAAAACGGGCTGGCGGATACAACGCCGGTTTGGCCGCGGATTTGGCGGAAAGGCAGGGATGAGACATTGGTGTCGGCAGCAGTCGGGCTGTGCGCACCCATACAGTAAACGATATGGCTGGCATTGAAATGCGCGTTTGGCGTGTGTGCCGTCCATTGTGCGCCGTCATGCGATACGGCGGTCAGCGGCGAGTGTTCGTGTAACTCGATCAGCGGATGGTTCAATAAGGCATGCACGACGGCGGGCGGATTCAGCCATACGCCTTGCGGCCAGTAAAGGCCGTCTGAAAATACGTCTATGCCTGCGATGGACGCAGCCTCTTCGGCAGATACGCTGCGGTAAAGGTGTTTATGCTGGTGTTGCAAACCCAAGGCCTGATTGCGTTTGCGTTCGCTGTCGTCAAAATTCAAATGCAATACGCCGTCGCCGCCCCATGCGTCGGAGTCGGGCAGCAAGTCTTCCAACAATCGGCGCGTGTAGCCGTAGCCTGTCAGCAGCAGCTCGGTTTGTTCGGTATCGTGTGGCGAGATTTTGGCGTAGAGCAAGCCTTGGCGGTTGCCGCTGCCTGCCTGCGCCGCTTTACCTGCCTCCAAAACCGTAACGCGTATGCCGTGCTCAGCCAGTTTGCGTGCGGTTGCCGCGCCGGCAATGCCTGCGCCGATAATCAGGACGTGTTCGGGCGCGGCTTGATGTTCAGGCCGTCTGAACCAAGGTTTTAGGGGAGTTGGGGTGGATTGGGGTATGGCTTCGGTTTGCCATTCGATATGATGGAAATGTTCGTATAAGCGGTCGGCGCGGTGTGGAGGAACCAGCCAGAGATGCACATCAGGCAAGAGGTTTTCTAAAACATTGACGCTGTTGAACTGAAGGCATTTCATGGCTTGAACGAGGCGGTTGTTCAGACGGCCTTCAAGCTCGGAGGGATGATTTGACAGCGGAAAATCGGGAATATGGTTTTCAGGCAGGCAGACAATCAAATAAAGCGGCGCGGTATGTTGTTCGATGGCGCGGCAAAGGGTAGCAAGGGAAGGTGTGGTGTTCCAAGCAAGGCAGGTCATGATGAAAGGCCGTCTGAAAAAAGAGGCTTTATTGTAACGCGGTTTGCGCGGATAGAATATCCGGACGGGTTTTGATAAAATCTTTCGATATTTGTTTTCCCATTGATTTTCATACAGGAATTTTATGCGCCGTCTTTTATTGTGCCTTCTCGCTTCCGGCTTACCCGTTGCCTGTTTATCCGCGCCGCCGGATAACGGCGGCCAAGCCTTTCAGCCCGAACGGTGGGCAACACCCATTAAACACGATGCCAACCTTTATCGCATCGATGACAAGCTTTACCGCAGCGAGCAGCCCGTTGCCGAAGATGGCGAAGCCATTGTCAAGCTGGGCATTCAAAGCGTGATCAACCTGCGCTTTTTCGACCGCAACGATGACGACCATTTGAAGGCGTATGGTTTGACCTTGCTAAACCGTCCGTTACTGTCATGGAGCATTAAGCCGAAAGAGATTGCGGAAATCCTATACCTGATTGAAAAACAACAGCAAAACGGCGCAGTGCTTATCCATTGTTATCACGGCGCAGACCGTACCGGTTTGATTGCCGGAATGTACCGCATCATTTATCAAGGTTGGCCGGTGGAAGAGGCAAAAGCCGAAATGCAACATGGGCCTTACGGTTATCACAGCATTTGGAAAAACATTGCCAAGCTGTTTACCGAAGAGAAAGTCAAGCAGGTTAAAACGCATTTGGAAGCCTTGCGCAAACGCGGTTGACGCCAAGATTCAAAACATAAAAAGGCCGTCTGAAAGATTTGTTTTTTCAGACGGCCTTTTTAATGGCAGACGGTCTAAATCACAAAATCCGTAGATGATAATTGAATGCTTTGATCCATATCGGCAGAAGGGGTTTTTGAAGAGCGGCCGACCGGTTTGGCCGGTACGCCGACAACGGTAATCGAAGACGGTACGTCGGCAACCACCACGCTGCCTGCGCCGATTTTGGCATTTTTGCCGATGCGGATGTTGCCCAATATCGAAGCGTTCGCACCAATCATCACGCCGTCGCCGATTTTCGGGTGGCGGTCGCCGCTTTCTTTGCCCGAGCCGCCCAGCGTTACGCCGTGGAGGATGGAAATATTGTTGCCCAAGACGGCGGTTTCGCCGGCGACAAAACCGGTGGCATGGTCGAGCATCAAACCATGACCGAAACGGGCGGCCGGGTGGATATCGACGCCGAACACTTCCGACATGCGGTTTTGCAGGAAATACGCCAGCGTTTTGCGGCCGTTTTGATAAAGCCAGTGGTTGATGCGGTGTGCCTGTACGGCGTGGAAACCTTTGAAATACAACAGCGGCAGCGAATATTCATCACAAGCCGGGTCGCGCTCGTAAATGGCTTTCAAGTCGGCCTCGACACATTTGCTGATGCGGGTGTCCGCACTTAAAGCCTGCTGATAAATTTCAAACAGCGCGCGCACGTCCATAATCGGACTGCCGAGCTTGCTGGAAAGATGGTAGGCCAATACCGAATCGAGAGACTGGTGGCGCAATACGGTTTGATGCAGGAAGCTCGCCAGCATCGGCTCGGCCGCGGCGGCCACTTCGGTTTCTTCGCGGATGGTGTGCCACAGATTAAAATCAGTTGAATTCAAATGGTCTTTTTTCATGTTTGAGGCCGTCTGAAGAATACAATCAGATGGTTATCTTACCGTTTTCCAACGTCTTTTAACAAGGCATTTGATAATCGACGTTCAAATGCTTGAAGTTTTTTCAGACGGCCTTATATATGAAACATCGAATATCAACACGCTAAAAGGATGTCAGAAATGACGGAGCATAACGAACAACATCAACACGAAGCAGAAGAAGCGGCAGCCGTAGAAACTGCCGAAACCGTTGAAACCGAACAAGC
>NZ_JBQCXF010000138.1:0-7229 GCF_051956635.1 Neisseria sp. P0022.S010
TGTTGCCTGCCGGGCAGTTTGCGCAATGGATTGCGCCTTTGACCGTGGGCGAAGAAAACGGCGTATGGGTGGTGTATGGTAAAAACCAATTTGCCTGCAATATGCTCAAAAGCCAGTTTGCCGCCAAGATTGACGCCGTGCGTGCTGAATTGGTGCCTCATCAGATGGCTTTCGCGTTTAAGCCGGGCGTAGGTACGCATTATGAAATGGCGGCTCAGGCTGTTGCGCCGGTGCAAGTGCAAGAAGTTGTTGAAGTCGAAGAATGTGTAGAGCTTGTCCAAATGCCTTTGCAAACCGTTGCGGCAGTAGAAGAAGACAGGCCGTCTGAAACGGTGTCCAAGCCTGCCGCAGCCAAGACGGCTGCCGAGATTTTGGCGCAACGCATGAAAAACCTGCCGCATGAGCCTCAAGTGCAAACTGCCGCTCCGGCTGAGTCTAAAGCGGTTGCCAAAGCCAAAACCGACGCGCAACACGATGCGGAAGAAGCACGCTACGAGCAAACCAATCTGTCGCGCGACTATACATTTGAAACCTTGGTGGAAGGTAAGGGCAACCGCCTTGCCGCAGCCGCCGCCCAAGCGATTGCGGAGAATCCGGGGCAGGGCTACAACCCGTTTTTTCTGTACGGCAGCACAGGTTTGGGTAAAACCCACTTGGTGCAAGCCATCGGCAACGAATTGCTGAAAAACCGTCCTGATGCCAAAGTGCGCTATATGCACTCGGACGACTATATCCGCAGTTTTATGAAGGCTGTGCGCAACAACACTTATGATGTGTTTAAGCAACAATACAAACAATATGACCTGCTGATTATCGATGATATTCAGTTCATCAAAGGTAAAGACCGTACGATGGAAGAGTTCTTCTATCTGTACAATCATTTCCACAACGAGAAAAAACAGCTCATCCTGACGTGCGACGTATTGCCTGCCAAAATCGAAGGCATGGACGACCGTCTCAAATCGCGTTTCTCATGGGGTTTGACTTTGGAACTCGAGCCGCCCGAATTGGAAATGCGCGTGGCGATTTTGCAGAAAAAGGCAGAAGCCGCCGGTATCAGTATCGAAGACGAAGCCGCTTTGTTTATCGCCAACCTAATCCGTTCCAATGTGCGCGAGCTGGAAGGTGCATTCAACCGAGTCAGCGCCAGCAGCCGTTTTATGAACCGCCCCGTTATCGACATGGATTTGGCGCGTACGGCTTTACAGGATATTATTGCAGAGAAACACAAAGTCATTACCGCCGACACCATTATCGATGCGACGGCCAAATATTATCGGATTAAAATCAGCGATATATTGGGCAAAAAACGTACGCGCAACATCGCCCGACCGCGCCAAGTCGCCATGAGCCTGACCAAAGAGCTGACCACGCTCAGTCTGCCTTCTATCGGTGATGCCTTTGGCGGCCGCGACCATACGACTGTGATGCACGGCGTGAAAGCAGTGGCGAAACTGCGCGAAGAAGACCCTGAATTGGCGCAAGACTACGAAAAACTGCTGATTTTGATTCAGAACTAACTCAATGCAACATTCAGACGGCCTGATATCAATATGAGGCCGTCTGAATACAAAAAATATTTTAAAATACCCAAATCAACCGATTTCAAATTCAAAGGAATGGAACATGCTGATTTTACAAGCCGACCGCGACAGTCTGCTCAAGCCGTTGCAAGCCGTTACCGGTATCGTTGAGCGTCGCCATACTCTGCCGATTCTGTCCAATGTGTTGCTGGAAAGCAAAGACGGACAAACCAAACTTTTGGCAACCGACTTGGAAATCCAAATCAATACCGCCGGCCCTGAAAGTCAGGCAGGCGATTTCCGCATTACGACCAATGCTAAAAAATTCCAAGACATCCTGCGCGCCCTGCCCGACAGTGCGCTGGTGTCTTTAGATTGGGCGGACAACCGTTTGACTCTGCGCGCGGGCAAATCCCGTTTTGCCCTGCAAACCCTGCCTGCTGAAGACTTTCCTTTGATGAGTGTAGGCAACGATGTCAGCGCGACTTTCTCGCTGACTCAAGAAACCTTCAAAACCATGCTTTCGCAAGTGCAATACAGCATGGCGGTTCAAGACATCCGCTATTATCTCAACGGCTTGCTGATGCAGGTCGAAGGCAATCAACTGCGCCTTGTGGCAACCGACGGCCACCGCCTTGCTTATGCGGCCAGCCAAATTGAAGCGGAACTGCCGAAAACAGAAGTCATCCTGCCGCGCAAAACGGTATTGGAACTCTTCAAACTGCTGAATAATCCGTCCGAATCCATCACCGTTGAGCTTTTGGACAATCAAGTACGCTTCCAATGCAACGGCACGACCATTGTCAGCAAAGTCATCGACGGCAAGTTCCCTGACTTTAACCGCGTGATTCCTTTGGATAATGACAAGATTTTCCTCGTATCCCGTACTCAGCTTTTGGGTGCGCTCGAACGTGCCGCCATTCTTGCCAATGAAAAATTCCGCGGTGCGCGACTGTTCTTACAGCCAGGTTTGCTGAGTGTCGTATGTAGCAACAACGAGCAGGAAGAAGCGCGCGAAGAGTTGGAAATCGCTTATCAAGGCGGAGAACTCGAAGTCGGTTTCAATATTGGCTACCTGATGGACGTGTTGCGTAATATCCACTCCGACGATATGCAGCTTGCCTTCGGCGATGCCAACCGCTCAACGCTGTTTACTATGCCGAACAATCCGAACTTCAAATACATCGTAATGCCGATGCGTATTTAATTTGGAAAACAAACAAAAAGAGCGTGTACGGTACACGCTCTTTTTTATAGGCTCGAATCAAAAGGCCGTCTGAAAATTGTTTTTCAGACGGCCTTTTGATTAAACCGGGATGATTCGGTTAAATAGGAAAACTGGGATTAACGTGGACGTGGTTCGCAGTTTTTCACCAGGAATGAGCCGTTAGGGGCGTTCACGCCAACCACTTCAGAAGTAGTATGGGTGTTTTTGTCGATGAAACCGGCAGACATTGCATAGCCTTTACGGTTGGTGAAAGTAGTGCCAGTGCTGTCAGAACGTTTTTTGTCGACAACCAAAGAGGCTTTTTTGCCACCGGCGTTTACGTCGGCAGTAACTGCGCGGCCGCTGCGGTCGAAACCGTACATCACGTTCAGTGATTTGCCGCCGTCACAACGGTAAGAAACGAAGCCGGCAGGCGCAGCGGCAGCAGAGAAGGAAACAGTAGCCAATGCGGCTGCAGTGATAACAGAAAGTAATTTCATGATCTAAGCTCCATATGAGGGTTGTGTGTTATCTTGCAAAGTGAGAAAGGGTTTCCGTTTGCAGATGAAGCGTATTTTAGGCGTTTTGTCGGTAGTGGCAATTGGGTAAATTGCAAAACAGTGTTTACTTATGATTACCCGATTGTTTATTAATAGAAAGTTGTTTGTAATTTGGTGTTGCAAAGTGGCTATGCGGATTGTTGCGGAATATATACATTAATGATTCTTTAAGAAATATAGCGAAAGAATACAAAAAAGGCCGTCTGAATATTCAGACGGCCTTTGATATGAAGCGGTTTACAAGAAGAAAATTGAAGCGATAGTCACGGCGATGACGCCATAGATGCTCATCGGGATGACAGTTTTCTTGATGATCGCGCCTTCGGCGTTGTTCACGTTCAACACGCTGCACACGGCGATGATGTTGTTGATGCAGACCATGTTGCCCATTGCGCCGCCGACGGATTGCAGGGCGAGGATGAGGGTAACGGACAGGCCGGTATCAAGCGCGATTTGTTGTTGAATCGGGCCGAAGGTCAGGTTGGATACAGTGTTGGAGCCGGAGAAGAATGCACCGATTGCGCCAAGGTAAGGGGAGAAGTAAACCCAGTGTTCGCCTGCCATCGCTGCAAACTCTTTACCGATGATTTTCACCATGGAGTCGTCGCCGCCAACCATCATCAGTTGAACCATAATCAGCGCACCCATCAGGGCAAGCAGAGGTTTTTTGGTTTGGTTGAAGGTTGCAGCGTAGAAAGACCATGCATCTTTGAATTTGGTTTTGTACAGCAGGATGCAAATCCAAACGGTGAAGACAAACGGAATCCAAGCCGGAACGTAGAGGGTTTGATAGGAAGCGTTTACGCCTTGGCCGAAGATGTTGCCGAAGGTGATGGTCAGGGAGTCACTGACGGTGATTTTGGACAAATCAAACGGCAGTTGGAAGCTGAACCATTCTTCTTTGCTGGTCAGCAGACCTTTGATGCCCAGCTGTTTGATACGGGTAACGACCAGCATGCCGATCAGCATACCCAAAGGAGCCAGTGCTTTGGCAACTTGGGCGAAAGGTACTTTTTCTGCATTCGGGTCTTTGGCGTAATCTTTGCTTAAGCCCCAGCCGCGGTTTGCCGCAAATACGGATACCATCAGGCCGATTGCGCCGGCAACCAGAGATGGGAATTCTTCATTGACCATCGCCAACGCGACGTAAGGAAGGGTACAGGAGAATACGGCGATACCGATGAAGCCCAAGTTTTTGCGGATTTCAGCCCAAGGTATGATGAAGCTCAAGCCGATAACAGGGATGATGAAACCTGCGAAGAAGTGCATGACGCCGGTTTGCATACCGATTTCCATAATGCTTTTTTGATCCAGGCCCAAAGGTGCGAAGCCGAACCAAGTCGGTGTGCCTACCGCGCCGAAGGAAACGGGCACGGAGTTCATCACCAAAGTGAAGATGGCTACTTTCAGCGGATTAAAGCCCAAGCTCATCAGAATCGGCGCAGCAATGGCGGCAGGCGTACCGAAACCGGATGCGCCCTCAATCATAAAGGCGAAAGACCAGCCGATGATCATTAATTGAGCAATCGGATTCGGGCTGATGGTAGCCAGCCATTTGCGGATGACGTCGATACAGCCAGTGGTTTCCATCATGCGGTTGAACATAATGGCACCGAAAATCACGGTAATCGGGGTCAGGGTAGAAACAAGGCCTGACGCTGCCGTTGCGTTGAGCAACATGGCGTTATCGCCGAAATAAAACAGTTTGATGACGTAAATCAGCGCGGCGGTAATCGGCAGCGCAATGTAAGACGGCATACTGTTTTTCTTAACCATCAGCCAAATCAGCAGGATGATGGGGAAAATGCTGAGAAAGAGAGCCATAGGAATATCCTCGGGGCAACAAGCACCATAACCGTCAATGCAATGGCGGTTTGATACGATGTGTTGAGTAATAAATGTTTTTCGAATAGATATTTGCATCCTCAGATGCGGTCAGTTATCAGGTAAATTGGTTATACCAATTTATGAAAACTGTTGCACACTTTACGTAATCTTATGTAATCGGTCAAGAGGTTTGTAACAAAAAAAAGGCCGTCTGAAATAGGGTTTCAGACAGCCTGAGCGCTTTGCCAGTAGTGCATTTGGTCAAATATCGAATGGTATTTACATTCAATATTTTGTAAAGGTTTAATTTTTGATTGATTTCAAACGAATTATTCTATTCCTGCCCACTTATGCGTTTGTACGCTCAGTTGCCAATGGACGGGGGCGTCGGCTCGGCTGTTTAACACGCCGATTTGGCGGATGGTGTCGTAGATATTCATCGCGCCGTCTTGTTCGCAAGGCGAGAGGTAGTAATGTCGGGCGCGGATTTTGCGTTCCATTTCCTGACAAAACGCAATGACTTCGCCGTCGGCAACAATGCGCACTTCGTCGGCTTTCTCGATGCAGCCGGATTCATATTTGGCGGCGTAGCAGGCTTTAGGGCTGGTGGCAACGTAGTCGATTTGCGGCGGCGCGGGGTTGAGGCCGTTGGTTTCGATACACAGAAAATAGCCTTCGGCTTTGAGTGCGTTGAGCAGGGCGTCTAAATGCGGTTGGATGGTGGGTTCGCCGCCGGTAATGATGATGTTGCGCGCCGTGTAGGTTTTCAGACGGCCCAAAATATCGGACAGGCTCATCATGCCGAATTTGAGGTAGTCGGTATCGCACCAGCTGCACGCGAGATTGCATTTGCCTAGGCGGATGAAAACGGCGGGCATGCCTGTGTTCCAGCCTTCGCCTTGCAGGCTTTCAAAGATTTCGACAATGCGGTATTGGGGATTGTTCGGCGTGATGTGAATGGTCATGAATATTAGGTGTGTGGGATTGAATTGTTGTCGTGAAGCGTTTTGAGAAATCGGTTGAGGCAGCCATTCTTTCTGTTAGTTCAATGGGAAAGAATGGCTGGTGTGTATTTAAGCGGCAATGACGGCTGCGGCGGCCAAAAATGCCGGCAAGCCTTGTTTGAACAAAATGCCTTTGTTGCCGGATGAAAACGCGCCCCATGCGGCGGCGATGAGGACGAAGCCGAGGAACAGGATGGTTGCGCCGTAAACGGCGTTGTCGGGTGCGGCAAAGCGAGCCCATACCAAGCCGATGGCGAGGAAGCCGTTGTACAGGCCTTGGTTGGAAAACAGGGTTTGCACGCGCTTTTGTTCCATAAATTCGTAAGGCATGTTGAACAGCTCTGCTGCTTTTTCGCTTGGGATTTGCGTCATTTCGAGCCAGGCGATGTAGAAATGTTCGATAGCGACGAAGAGGACGAGGAGGGTGGAGAGGAGTTTCATGAGGATTCCTTTTGATGTTTAGCGGATGGGTGTGTTGGGGGAACAGGCCGTCTGAAAAATACAGGATGGCGGTTTATTCCCCTTCATATTCCGCACACGAAGTCGGCGTTTCCCATAATTTTACGCTGCACACTTTGACACCGGCGTTTTTCAGACGGCCATACATTTCTACGCTCATGTTTTCGGCGGTGGTGCGGCAGGGCAGGCGCAGGGTTTTCATGTTCCAGCCTTCCAAAAGCGCGGCGATTTGGCTTTCGCGTTCGTTGTTGCCGTGATAGATGAAGGCATGGTCGAACGGGTCGGTAATGTGTTGTTTGACGATGGCTTTCAGGTCGGTAAAGTCCATCACCATGCCGTCTTTTGCACCGCCTTGGATAACGGGCGCAGAGACGGTGATTTCGAGTTTGTAGGTGTGGCCATGCAGGTTTTGGCACTTACCGTCATGCCCGTCGAGCATGTGCGAGGAATCGAAGGTAAAGATTTTGGTGATTTTCATGAGATGAAGGAAGCCGATGAGGCCGTCTGAACGGTGTCAAACCGGTTTCAGACGGCCTTGGGATTATTGTTCGGAAGGGAGTTTGAGGAAATGCTCGCGATAATGGCGCATTTCTTCGATGCTTTCGAGGATGTCGTCCAATGCCTTGTGCGAACCGCGTTTGACCACGCT
>NZ_JBQCXF010000139.1:0-7169 GCF_051956635.1 Neisseria sp. P0022.S010
GTTTGGGTTTTTCAACGATGTTGATAATACGTTGATAGTTTTTCAGCTGCTCGACTTCGACAATACCGTAAGAACCGGTTTGGGAAGGATCGATGGTTTCAACGCCTAAAACGCTGTTGCCGCTTTGATTATATACGTCAACCATTTGTTTTAGCGCGCCTTTAGGCGCATCAATCAAATCGTCTGCCAAAATAACGGCAAAAGGTTCATTACCAACGGCAGCCTGCGCGCACAATACGGCATGCCCCAAACCCAATGCTTCAGTTTGACGGATGTACATGCAGGTAATGTTGGGAGGCAGGATATCGCGAACGTGCTCCAACAGCTTGTCTTTTTGACGCAATTCCAATTCGGTTTCCAACTCGTATGCTTTATCGAAGTGGTCTTCGATGCTGCGTTTGTTACGGCCGGTGATAAACACCATTTCGGTACAGCCGGCTTCAACCGCTTCTTCAACTGCATATTGAATCAGAGGTTTGTCCACAATAGGCAGCATTTCTTTGGGGCTGGCTTTGGTCGCAGGCAAGAAACGGGTGCCCATACCGGCAACGGGGAAGACGCATTTTTTAATGGGTTTCATATTGGTATCCTATTTTGTCTGAGGGATTAGCCCCCGAAGGTGTAATTGTGTGTAACGATAATACCACATGATAAAGTATCAGGCGGCTCGAAAAAGACTGTATATACTGTCTTATCCCAGCAACGTCAGCAATTCTTCTTCGCTCAATACGGTCACCCCCAAAGCTTGGGCTTTTTCCAATTTACTGCCTGCGGCTTCTCCGGCGACAACGTAGTCAGTTTTTTTAGATACGCTGCCGGAAACTTTACCGCCTGCAGCCTCAATCATGGCTTGGGCTTGGTCGCGTTTGAGCGTGGGTAAAGTTCCTGTTAATACAAAGGTTTTACCTGCTATAGCCTCATTGATGCCGTCTGAAATAGTTTCATCTTGAAGCTTAGACAGCGTTTGAGCAAAGAAAGTTTTCATATTTTCAAGCAGGGCTGCGTTTTGCGGTTTACTGCGCCATGTCTGCCAATCGGCAGGCAACGCTTTGTCAGTTTGCAAACCTTCTATGCTCTGTCCGGCAAGCTCCCACAAGGCCAATGCTTTGGTTTCGCTGATTTTAAAATCAGGCAGGCGGGCAATCCAGCGTTGCGGTTCGGCATGGCGCAACGGCGGGATAGTGACAGCCTGGCTTTGCGGGGTAACACCTACAGCCAGCAGCTCGTCTATCATCGCCTGTTGTGCTTCTTGGGCAAAAAAGTGGGCGATGGAGCGGGCAACCACCGTGCCGATATCAGGCAGGCAGGCGAGGATGGGTTCAGGTGCATGGCGGACATGTTCGAGTGTGCCGAATGCCTGCGCCAACGTTTTGGCCGTGCGTTCGCCGACGTGACGGATGCCGAGGGCAAAAAGGAAGCGGGCGAGTTCGGGTGTTTTGCTGGCTTCTATGCCTGCGAGGATATTTTCCGCCCATTTGGTCGGCTGTTTTTTAATGTTTTTGGCAAGCAGAGTATTGCCGGTCTCACTTTCAAAGTCTTCAATCTCACTGTTTGATGGTTCTTCCTCATTAGCCGATGCTTTATCCGCTGTTTCCTTCATTTTTTGCAGGGTTGGAATATCAAGGCGGTAGAGGTCGGCGAAATGACGAACCAAATCTTGTGCGACCAGCTGCTCGATTTGTTTTTGACCAAGTCCGTCGATATCCATGGCTTTGCGTGAGGCAAAGTGGATTAAACCTTGCGCGCGTTGTGCTTGGCAAAGCATACCGCCGCTGCATCGGGCAACCGCTTCGCCTTCTTCGCGTTCGATTTCGCTGTGACAGATAGGGCAATGGGTGGGCAGGCGGTAGGGTTTGTGAAGCGGTTCGGATCGGGTTTCAGAAGGTGTTTCAGCAAACAAATCGTCTTGCAGGCCGTCTGAAACGGAAATCTTGGTCTCCTGCATTGGGCGGCGTTCAAAAATCACGCGCACCACCTCGGGAATCACATCTCCTGCGCGGCGCACGACAACTGTATCATCAACGCGTACGTCTTTGCGCGATACTTCGTCCTGATTGTGCAGGGTGGCGTTGGTAACGGTAACGCCGCCGACGAATACAGGTTGCAGGCGGGCGACGGGGGTTACTGCGCCGGTGCGCCCGATTTGTACATCAATGGCTTCGACAATGGTCAATGCCTCTTCAGCAGGAAATTTGTGGGCAATGGCCCAACGTGGCGCGCGTGAGATGAAGCCCAGTTTTTCTTGTTGTGCCAGACTGTTGACTTTGACCACCATGCCGTCGATTTCATAAGGTAAAGTAGGGCGTTTTTGCTGCATTTTCTCGTAAAATGCCAATACTTCGTCGATATTTGGGAAACAGCCGAAATTACCATCGGGCAGGCTGAAGCCAAGTTCTTTACAGTAGTTCAGCTCTTGCAGGTGTTCTTCTGCGATAAAACCGCCTTGTTGTCGGGCAATGGAATAGGGGAAGAAATGCAGTTTGCGCTGTGCCGTAATGCGTGAATCAAGTTGGCGCAGACTGCCGGCGGCGGCATTGCGCGGGTTGGCGAAAGGTTTTTGTCCGTTTTCAGCCTGTCGTGCGTTTAAGGCGGCAAAATCGGCTTTGAGCATCAGGACTTCGCCGCGTATTTCGATAAGCTCGGGAATATTTTCTCCATGCAGGTGCAGGGGGATGTTGGATACGGTTTTGACGTTTTGGGTAACGTCTTCGCCTGTTGTGCCGTCGCCACGGGTTGCCGCTTGAGTCAATATGCCGTCGCGGTACAGCAGGCTGATGGCCAGACCGTCAAATTTAGGCTCGATAACGTATTCCGGTTTTTCTCCATTTAAACCGCCACGAACGCGCTCATCAAAAGCGTACATTTCGGCATGGTCAAACACGCCGTTTTCATCTTGTGGCGAGAAGGCGTTGGTTAGTGACAACATAGGTACTTCATGACGCACTTCATCAAAGCCTGCCAAAGGCTCGCCACCGACGCGCTGGGTTGGGCTGTCGGGCAGTTTCAACTCAGGGTGATTCAACTCCAATGCTTCGAGCTCGCGGAACAATTTGTCGTATTCGGCATCGGGTACGCTGGGCGCGTCTAGGGTGTAGTATTCGTAGGCGTAGCGGTTGAGGAGGTCGGTCAGGTATTTGATACGTTGTGCGGTTGGGTTCATGTGCAATCGAAATAGAGTTTTCAGACGGCCTGATGATAGAGAGGCCGTCTGAAAATCGATGAATATTGAAGATGAAGGGATTTTACCTGAAAAAAAGCGGATATGCCGTCATTGCATATCCGCTTTTTGATTGGGGAAGTTTAAGAGAACAGGCGAAGGGCTTGTTTGCTGCCGGGTTTGATGCCGACTTTAAGCATTTCTTCCTGACGGGCCAAAACGTAGTTGCGTACGTCTTTAAGCCATTGGGTGGAAACTTCTTCCATTTGGTCGTTAACCAAGTCCAAGCTGAGTTGGCCGGAGAGTTTGATTGCCAAGTCCATGAATTTGTCAAAAGTTTTTTCGCCGGCCGGAACATGCGGAATATCCAAAAGCATGCTGAAACCGCGGTAGGCTTGGTTGTCCAACAAAAGATTGGTAAACGGTTTGTTGTCCAAAGTATGGATGGAGAACAATTGAGGGTTGTTGTTATCGCCGAAGTGGAAAGCGCCGTCTTCACCCAGTTTGAAGCCTGTATCTTCCACGGCGGCACGCAATTCTACGCCGCTGATATTGGAGTGGGAAACCAAGTGAATGGCGATGGTTTGGTCAACACGCGCACAGAATTGGTCGAGGGCTTGCGCGACTTCTGTGAACGCATCCAAGTCGGTATGCAAAACTTTGCCGTCCATCAGCTGGGCAAAAGCATCAACCTGTTGGTCGAAGTGTTGCAGCTCTTCACGCGCGGCCAAACCGTTGCGGCTGACAGCCTGAAGACCCATAACGAAGCCTTGGTAGTAAACTCCCGGAATCGGCTCGGCAACGCGGAAATGGTCGTCCATGGTGCAACCGATGATTTGGAAGCGGTGAGTGCCGGAAAGGCGCGGCAGGGCGTGCAATTCTTGGGCTTGTTTCAGGGAGATGTAGGCCATGTAGTCGAAGCGCGGATCAAACCAAGGCAACTCGACTTGCGATAATTCGTCCAAGCTGATCAATGGTACTTGTGCCACAGGCTCAGCAGCGGTTTCAACCGGAGCAGAAGCGGCTTCGGTAGGGCTGACGGTAATTTCGTTGTTTAAGCCGATAACAGTGTGTTGGACTTTTTCTTCTGCGGAAAAGTCGTCTTCCACAGTCAACTCGACATCCGTTTTAATCTGTGTAGGGTGGGCCAGTTTGGCTTTTGCCGCGTAGATTTCATCTTGCTCTTGCAGGTTGCGCAATGCCTCTTCGGTTTTTTTGTTTTTCTTGATAAACAAACCCTGGCCGCCGGTTTCTTTACTGTCGCGGACGTGCTTGGTTTTGCTGGTCAAAAGCGCATCTTTATCGGAATGGCCGAATTGTTCGCGCACTTGTTTGCGGTATTGGTTTTCCTGGTACATGTTGTAACCGATGACCGCCAAAAGAGCGGCGAGGGCTAAGACGATGAAAATCATGGAGTAATCACTTTTTAAAAAGGCAGCATTCCGTCTTTTTCAGGGTGCGGAATCTTGCTGCGCGGGAAGTTCGCTGGAGCCGGACTTTATTTGTCCGAATGAATAGCTGAATTATAACGAAAATAAACGGTTGTGACAGCATTATGTCTGCCAATCATTGTTCAGGCCGTCTGAAAGTTATCCGCGCCGGACGGGAAAACCTGCTTTTTGAAGGCGAGGCCAATCGAAGAAATGACCGGGATCGGTTTTCCTGTCCGGCGCGATGTCCTGATGACCGGTAACGACCTGAATCGGGTAATGTTCGGAGATAGCGGTCAGCAAGGCTTGCAGGCTGGTGTATTGTGCTTCGGTAAAAGGCTCGAAATCGCAGCCTTCCAATTCGATACCGATGGAGAAGGCATTGCATTTTTCTCTGCCTTGAAACGACGATACGCCGGCATGATAGGCCATGTCGTCGCAGGAAACGAATTGGACGGTTTCGCCTTTACGGCTGATGAAAAAATGGCTGGAGACGCGCAAGGTGTGGATGATACTGAAAAAAGGGTGCTCGTCAGGGTTGATTTGGTTGGTAAACAAATTTTCCACTGCCCCCGTGTTGTACTCAAAAGGAGGAAGGGAAATATTGTGGAGGACAACCAATGAGATGTCTTCATCCGGTTCGCGTGGGCTGAAATTGGGCGAATGAGTTTGGCGTGCATTCAGCCAGCGGCCGTTTTGCCAAATGTTTTTTGAAGGGGAATTCATGGTTTCAGACGGCCTTTCGGGATAGGAAAGCATACGTTAGGGAAGGTGGCAGGCGTGGTGGACTTATTTTCGGTTATACTGTCGACCGACACGTTCACAAACCAAGAATCCTACCATGCTGAAAAAATTGTTGAAATGGCTGGCCGTATTTTTGACGGCATTTGCCGCCGTGGTTGCCGCATTGTTGTTTGTTCCGAAAGACAACGGCAAACCATACCGTATTACCATTACCAAAAACCAAGGTATCTCTTCCGTCAGCCGCAAACTGGCTCAAGACGGCATCGTTTATAACCGTTATGTGCTGGTAGCCGCCGCATATGTGATGGGCGTACACAACCAACTCAATGCCGGTTCTTACCGCCTATCTTCCAAAGTATCGGCTTGGGACATTTTAAAACGCATTAAAAAAGGCCGCCCTGACTCGGTCAGCGTGCAAATTTTAGAAGGTGCGCGTTTTGCCCAAATGCGCCGTATTATCGACAACACTGCCGACATTGCCCACGATACGCGTGGTTGGAGCGATGAAAAACTGATGGCTGAAGTGGCGCCCGATGCCTTGAGCAGCAATCCTGAAGGACAGTTTTTCCCGGATAGTTACGAAATTGATGCCGGTGGCAGCGATCTTCAAATTTACAAAATCGCCTACCGTAAAATGCGGGAGAACCTGCAAGAAGCATGGGACGACCGTCAAAGCGGCCTACCTTATAAAAATCCGTACGAAATGCTGATTATGGCGAGTCTGATTGAAAAAGAAACCGCGCACGAAGACGACCGTGCCCATGTGGCCGCCGTATTCGTCAACCGCCTGAATATCGGCATGCGCCTGCAAACCGACCCGACCGTCATCTATGGCATGGGCGATGCGTATAAAGGCAGAATCCGCAAAGCCGACCTGCAACGCGATACGCCTTACAATACCTACACGCGCAGCGGTTTGCCACCAACTCCGATTGCGCTTCCCGGCAAGGCCGCGCTTGAAGCAGCGGGTCATCCGTCTGATGAAAAATATCTGTATTTCGTCTCAAAAATGGATGGTACGGGCTTGAGCGAGTTCAGCCACAACCTTTCTGAACACAACGCTGCCGTGCGCAAATATATTTTGAAGAAATAAACCGAATAGGCCGTCTGAAACATTTATAATCCCTGTTTCAGACGGCCTTTAAATTGACGATATCCATATGAAACCCAGATTTATTACCCTTGACGGCATAGATGGCGCAGGCAAATCCACCAACCTCGCCGTAATGAAAGCATGGTTTGAAAAACACCAACTGCCCGTATTGTTTACGCGCGAACCGGGAGGCACTCCGGCCGGAGAAGCATTGCGTGAAATCCTGCTCAACCCAGTCACCCAAGTCAGTCTGCGTACCGAAACCCTGCTGATGTTTGCAGCCAGACAGCAACACTTGGAAACGGTCATTCTGCCCGCCCTGAAAAACGGCACACATGTGGTTTCCGACCGCTTTACCGATGCAACGTTTGCCTATCAAGGCGGTGGACGCGGCGTTCCCTTGCAAGATATTGCCACGCTTGAGCATTGGGTGCAGGGTGATTTCCGTCCCGATTTAACTTTGCTGTTGGATGTGCCTTTGGAAGTGTCAATGGCACGCATCAACCAAACGCGTGAGAAAGACCGCTTTGAGCAAGAAGAAGCCGAGTTTTTCAATCGGGTGCGCGAAGTATATCTGCAACGTGCTAACGAACAGCCGGAACGCTATGCCGTCATCGACAGCAGCCAAAGTCTGGACGCGGTAAAAAATCAGATTGAAACCGCGCTAGACAGTCATTTTGGATTGAATGTTTAAGTTTAAATAAAATGCCGTCTGAAAGAAGAGTGATGTGGCAAAGAAATATTA
>NZ_JBQCXF010000140.1:0-7126 GCF_051956635.1 Neisseria sp. P0022.S010
GTTATGCTCCGTCATTTCTGACATCCTTTTAGCGTGTTGATATTCGATGTTTCATATATAAGGCCGTCTGAAAAAACTTCAAGCATTTGAACGTCGATTATCAAATACCTTGTTAAAAGACGTTGGAAAACGGTAAGATAGCCATCTGATTTTATTCTTCAGACGGCCTCGAATATGAAAAAAGACCATTTGAATTCAACCGATTTTAATCTGTGGCACACCATCCGCGAAGAAACTGAAGCCGCCGCCGCGACCGAACCGATGCTGGCGAGTTTCCTGCATCAAACCGTGTTGCGCCACAATTCGCTCGATTCGGTACTTGCCTACCATCTTTCCAGCAAACTCGGCAGCCCGATTATGGACGTGCGCGCCCTGTTTGAAATTTACCAGCAGGCTTTGAGCGTGGACACCCGTATCAGCAAATGTGTCGAGGCCGACTTGAAAGCCATTTACGAGCGCGACCCCGCTTGTGACGAATATTCGCTGCCGCTGTTGTATTTCAAAGGTTTCCACGCCATTCAGGCGCACCGAATCAACCATTGGCTTTATCAAAACGGCCGCAAAACGCTGGCGTATTTCCTGCAAAACCGCATGTCGGAAGCCTTCGGTGTCGATATCCACCCGGCCGCCCGTTTCGGTCATGGTTTGATGCTCGACCATGCCACCGGTTTTGTGGCAGGCGAAACCGCCGTCTTGGGCAACAATATTTCCATCCTCCACGGCGTAACGCTGGGGGGTTCGGGCAAAGAAAGCGGCGACCGCCACCCGAAAATCGGCGATGGCGTGATGATTGGTGCGAACGCTTCGATTTTGGGCAACATCCGCATCGGCGAAAATGCCAAAATCGGCGCAGGCAGCGTGGTGGTTGCCGATGTACCGTCATCGATTACCGTTGTCGGCGTACCGGCCAAACCGGTTGGCCGCTCGTCCAAAACCCCGTCTGCCGATATGGATCAAAACATTCAATTATCGACTACGGATTTTGTGATTTAAGCAATCTACCATTTAAAAGGCCGTCTGAAAGATTTGTTCTTTCAGACGGCCTTTTATGATTTAAATCTTAGTGTTAACCGCGTTTGCGCAAGGCTTCCAAGTGCATTTTAACCTGCTTGACTTTCTCTTCGGTAAACAGGTTGGCAATGTTTTTCCAAATGCTGTGATAACCGTAAGGCCCATGTTGCATTTCGGCTTTTGCTTCTTCCACCGGCCAGCCTTGATAAATGATGCGGTACATTCCGGCAATCAAACCGGTACGGTCTGCGCCGTGATAACAATGGATAAGCACTGCGCCGTTTTGCTGTTGTTTTTCAATCAGGTATAGGATTTCTGCAATCTCTTTCGGCTTAATACTCCATGACAGCAACGGACGGTTTAGCAAGGTCAAACCATACTCTTTCAAATGGTCGTCATCGTTGCGGTCGAAAAAGCGCAGGTTGATCACGCTTTGAATGCCCAGTTTGACGATGGCTTCGCCATCTTCGGCAACAGGCTGCTCGCTGCGGTAAAGCTTGTCGTCGATGCGATAAAGGTTGGCATCGTGTTTGACGGGGGTTGCCCAACGCTCGGACTGAACGGCTTTGCTGCCGTTATCCGGCGGCACGGACGAGCAAGCGATGGGCAAGCCGGAAGCGAGAAGGCACAATAAAAGACGGCGCATAAAATTCCTGTATGAAAATCACTTGGAAATCAAAATATCATGCGATTCTCTCAAAACCCGTTCGGATATTCTATCCGCGCAAACCGCGTTACAATAAAGCCTCTTTTTTCAGACGGCCTTTCATCATGACCTACCTTGCTTGGAACACCACGCCTTCCCTTGCTACCCTTTGCCGCGCAATCGAACAACATACCGTACCGCTTTATTTGATTGTCTGCCTGCCTGAAAACCGTATTCCCGATTTTCCGCTGTCGAATCATCCCTCCGAGCTTGAAGGCCGTCTGAACAACCGTCTTGCTCAAGCCATGAAGTGTCTTCAGTTCAACAGCGTCAATGTTTTGGAAAACCTATTGCCTGATGTGCATCTCTGGCTGGTTCCGCCACACCGCGCCGACCGCTTACACGAACATTTCCATCATATCCAATGGCAAACCGAAGCCATACCCCAATCCGCCCCTATTCCTCTAAAACCTTGGTTCAGACGGCCTGAACATCAAGCCGCGCCCGAACACGTCCTGATTATCGGCGCAGGCATTGCCGGCGCAGCGACCGCGCGCAAACTGGCTGAACACGGCGTACACGTTACGGTTTTGGAGGCAGGCAAAGCGGCGCAGGCAGGCAGCGGCAACCGCCAAGGCTTGCTCTACGCCAAAATCTCGCCACACGATACCGAACAAACCGAGTTGCTGCTGACAGGCTACGGCTACACGCGCCGATTGCTGGAAGACTTGCTGCCCGACTCCGACGTATGGGGCGGCGACGGCGTATTGCATTTGAATTTTGATGACAGTGAACGCAAACGCAATCAGGCCTTGGGTTTGCAACACCAGCATAAACACCTCTACCGCAGCGTATCTGCCGAAGAGGCTGCGTCCATCGCAGGCATAGACGTATTTTCAGACGGCCTTTACTGGCCGCAAGGCGTATGGCTGAATCCGCCCGCCGTTGTACATACCTTATTGAATCATCCGCTGATTGAGTTGCACGAACATTCGCCGCTGACCGCAGTATCACATGACGGCACACAATGGACGGCACACACGCTGGACGCGCATTTCAACGCCAGCCATATCGTTTACTGTATGGGCGCGCACAGCCCGACTGCCGCCGACACCAACGTCTCCGCCCTGCCTTTCCGCCAAATCCGCGGACAAACCGGCGTTGTATCCGCCAGCCCGTTTTCACAAAAACTGCGTTGCGCCATTTCCGGCGAAAGCTACATCAGCCCGAGCTGGCAAGGCTGCCACTGCTACGGCGCGACATTTGTCCTCAACAGCAACGATGAAACTTGGTATCCGCAGGAAGAAACCGAAAACCGCACCGCCCTGCAACAACTCAATCCGCCATTGGCACAATCCCTGTTTGAGCAAGATTCGTTTTCAGACGGCCTTCAAAATACACAAGGCCATGCCGCCCTACGTTGCGACAGCCTCGACCACTTACCCGTTGTCGGCGCACTCGGCGACATCGCCGCCATGCAGTCCGCCTACGCCAAGCTGGCATTGGACAAGAACTACCGCCTCGACAATATCCCCTGCCCTTACCTGCCCAATGCCTACATCAATACGGCACACGGCACGCGCGGACTGGCGACAGCCCCCATCTGCGCCGCCGCCATTGCAGCCGAAATACTCGGCTTGCCGCATCCGCTATCGCAAAGGCTGAGAACCGCGCTACACCCCAACCGCGCCATCATCCGCGCGATTGTTCGGCAGCAACCGTTGTTATCCGATTAAGGATTTCGCTGTAAATAAAAAAGGCCGTCTGAAAGTTATTAAAACTTTCAGACGGCCTTTAGCTATCCGTTAACTGCTTAGAATTTCCATTCCAGCGATACAGCGTAGTTGCGACCTGGGGCGCGGTAGCGGTCTAAACCTTTGCCATCGCGGTCAACGCCGTTGGTGGTGCTGTAGCTGTACCAACCTTCCTTTCTGTTCTAATTACCTTAGAACTTGGCTTCAAGCGTGAAGTTGTAGCTTCTGCCGGGGGAGGTGAAGCGTTCTATACCGGCATGGGTTTTGTTGTCAACGCGGTTGACTGTGCCGAATTCGCGGATGCTGCGCAGCGATTCCCAAGTATAGTATTTTTTGTTGCCGATGTTGTACGCACCGGCGCGCAGGGTGAAGTATTTGCCCAAGTTGACGTAGCCTGTCAGGTCGAAAAGCGTATAGGCTTTGCTGTGCTTGGCAAATGGCCATGGGTTGTTCAAATCATCACTGCTGTGAACGGTGTCAGACGGTTTTTTAGCTGCAGTGTGTGTCAGGTACGCATTGATACCCCAGCGTTTGGAAGGAGCGTCGTAGCCCAGATTGTAAACGGCAGACCACGGCGAAAGTGCGTTAATCGGGGTTTCCTGTTCGTTGGTCTGTTTGGCTTTGCCTTTGATGTAGCTGACATTGACACCTGCGTGCGTACCTTGCGGCAAACCGATGCTGTCGAGGTTCCATGTGCCGTTAAATTCCAAACCTTTCACCCATGCGGAGGAACGGTTTTGGTTTTGCCAAACGGGTGAGCTGACCAATGCGGTACCGTCGGAAATCGGCGCATAATTAGGGCTGTTGGGGTTGTCTGAGGACACGCCCATGTAGGTCAGCTCGATAAAGTTGCGGTAGCGGGTTTGGAAGCCGGAGAGTTTAAAGTTTCCGGCTTTGCCACTGCCGGCAAGTCCCAGCTCGAAGTTTTTGGCGGTTTCTGCCTTAAGGTTAGGGTTTGCTTTAAGGTAGAAGTCAGGATGCGGGAACAATAGCCAGGTTTCGTCCGAAGTCGGCGCGCGGAAGCCTGTACTGTATTTTGCCAGAAGATTCAAATGTGGAGTAAATTTCCAGTCTAATCCTAAGCCGTAGCTGAAACCGCTGTGTTTACGCTCGCTGCCAAGATAGGGGATTTGACCGCGGATGGCAGGGGTATAGTTGGGGTTGTCCTTGGCTTTGCTGCTGCTGTTGTCGTAGCGAAGCCCGGCATTGAGGCGGTATTGGCTGCTGTCGCCGAATTGGAAGGTGTTGTTCCAGTAGGCAAAACGGTTTTTGGAGGAGCTTTCGACCAGCATAGTCAATTCTTGGTTGTTGGACGTTTGATATTTCGGGTCGTATAGGCGTACCCAATAGCTATGGTCGCTATTACCGTTGTCGTTTTTAGAACCGCCCAATCCGTATTGCATAGCCCATACCGATTTGGAGAAGTCGATTTGTTTTTCGGTGTCTACACTATATTGTGCGGTCTTTTGACGGATGTTGCGGAACATATGATATACGTCGCTATTGATACCGTTTTGGGCGTAATCGGTCGGCAAGTCCCAAGTCCAGGTACTCATGTCGATGGTTTGACGGTCGTAACGCAGGTTGAGGCTGTCCCATGGTCCTTGGTCAAGTTGGTTTTTGTATTCGAAACCGATGCGTTTGCGGTAGGAAATATCTTGACGGGAACGGGTATCGCCCAGAGCCTCACCTTTCCAGTTTGCCGCCCACATATTGGATAATTCAGTCGTCGTGCGGTCGGTGCGTGAATCCTCGTAAATCCAACCGATACGGTTTTTATCGTTGAAGTTGTAACCCAGTTTGAATAAGGTGCTTTTGTTTACCCAATCTTGTGGATCGGGTTTGCTGCGGGCTACGCCGCGGCTGCCGTAGTTGGTGCTGCCGGCATTCGGGTTCCAGCTTTGTTTGTTGTCGGTGATGACGGTATCGGCAGCGTCGCTGTTGTTTTTGGTTTCTTTACCGAAACGGCGGGTATAAACCATCAATGCATCCAGACCCAGCCAAGTTCCTGCGGCGGTTATGCTGCTGAATTTCTGGCTGTTGCGTCCGATATAGCCGCCTTTAATGCCCAAATGGTAGGGCTTTTCTTCGGAAACATAGTCGCTTGCGGATTTGGTTTTATAGTTGACGGCACCGCCCAATGCACCGCTGCCGGATTTGAGCGAGTCCGCACCTTTGGTGAGGGTTACTTCCGAGAAATTTTCGGGTTCGGAAGTGTTGCGGTTGGCATTGAAGTTGCCGTATGCGCCGAACAACTCTTGGAATGCTTCAGACGACCTGCTTTCTGCTTGTGCCAGTCCGTCCACGTTGATGGCAACGCGGTCTTTATCGACACCGCGTATGGTAAAACCGTTAGAACCTGAGCGCCCGCCTTCAACGACGCTGATGCCCGGATCGTAACGCACCAAGTCGCTTTCATCGGAGACCATTTGTTTATCCAAAGCCTGACGGCGGATTTTCTCTTCACCGAGTTTTTGTACTTTGCGGCCGCCAATGACTTTGACTTCATTCAACTCCTGATAAGCTTGAGGAATAGGATCGGCCGCTAAGGCAGGGAAAGTTTGGCTGACAATAGCTGCCAGCAGTACAGGTTTAAAATGGAAGGACATTTTTTGCCTCTTAATATATATTGATTATCTATTATTGGAATGCTTGATGTGCAGTTACTGGCTGACAGGTGTCAAGCTTGTATCTGTCGTATTGCGGTCTGATGAATTTTCTACGCCGCCAAATACAGTATCTAACGATTTGTCAGCATCGAAGGTAACTTTGCCGCCTATGCTGACTTCTGTTTTATCGCCGCCTTTAAACTGACCGAAGAATTTTCCTTCGACTTTGCCGTTTTTACCGTCAGATTCGGCAGTGCCTGAGAAATCAACGCCGTTAATGCCCACATCTTTCATTACGACGTCCGGACCGTAATCCGCATTACCTAAAATCGTGCCGCCGAGTTTGTTGGTGTTGAAATTGGCCGTCAGCAGTGAAAGTTTGGGAGCGGTTTTTTCAGACGACCCGGAGGATTTGCCCGGATCGTAGGTTGAGGTAACGATATTGCCGTTGCGGACGCGGACTGCCCAAACTTCGTATGTGGTCTTGCCTTTTGCCACAGTACTGTCTGACGGAGTGTAATAAGACGGTTTCGCCGTGCCAACAGGTTTACCGCCGACGAACAGGTCTGCCGTGCCGTCTGAACTTATCCATGCGCCGAATTTGAGGTGATCATGTTTGGTTGCGGGCGCGTAGGTGAACTGTCCGGAACTGCTGCAACAAACAAACAGCTTTCCACCTTCGGATAAAGGCTGACCTTCGTGGCGTGTACGCAGGGCATAAGATGGGCTGGAGTAGGAGGGGACAATCGGGTCGGAATATGAGCTGATGTTGTAATAGTTGCCTGAAGGGGTTTGATAGACATATTGCTTATCGGTATAGCTGCCCCATGATGTTTTTACTTCGAGCTCCGCTTCATGCAGGCTGCCACCTTTTCCGGAAAGGGTATTGATGGTCTGTATCGCACTGCTTTCATCGCTCAGCTTAACATTGGCGATAGGTTGCGCTGTCGGAATAGCAACGGGAACTTTGGGTTCAGATGCACCTCCACCTGCACATGCAGTCAAAATAAAGGTAGTTGCAATGGGTACTATAAATACATTAATTTTCATAACCAATCTCTCTAAATACAAGCTTCTCAAATACAATAATGATAAGTATTACTAAT
>NZ_JBQCXF010000141.1:0-7027 GCF_051956635.1 Neisseria sp. P0022.S010
TATGGATGATTAAAAACAGCCTTTCACCATGCGAAGTAAAAGGCAAGGCAAAGAGGCTGAATTTTATCCGCATTTCTTAAAAAATACAAGTCCGGATTCAAAATCCACTTTCTTTTCAATTAAAAAAACAACATTAGGCCTTATGGTTATTTCCTAGCAAACCACTCAACTATCTGCCAAAAATCTGCTAAAATCTGCCCCATCCTAATAAATACAGCATCAGAAGGCACACAATCATGGCTCTTTTGCAGATTTCAGAACCCGGCATGTCCGCCGCCCCCCATCAACACCGCCTCGCCGTAGGCATTGATTTAGGCACAACCAACAGCTTGGTTGCTACAGTCCGCAGCGGCAGCGCAGTCTGCCTGCCCGATTCAGACGGCCGCGCCACCCTGCCTTCGGTTGTTCGTTATTTGGATGGCGAAGTTGAAGTCGGCAAAAATGCCCTTTCCGCCCAAAAAACCGATCCGCTAAATACAATCAGCTCCGCCAAACGCTTAATCGGCCGCACCCTTACCGATCTTGCACAAGAGGCGCAATACCTGCCCTATCGATTTACACCCAATGAGCGCGTGGTCGAATTAAACACCCGTCAAGGTGCGAAAACGCCTATCGAAGTATCGGCAGAAATCCTCAAAGCCCTCAAATTGCGTGCCGAAGAAACATTGGGCGGAGATTTGGTCGGTGCCGTCATTACCGTACCCGCTTATTTTGACGATGCCCAACGTCAAGCTACCAAAGATGCCGCGCGCTTGGCAGGCTTGAATGTATTACGCCTCCTCAACGAACCGACTGCCGCCGCAATCGCCTACGGACTGGACAACGCCTCAGAAGGCACGTTTGTCGTTTACGACTTAGGCGGCGGCACATTCGACGTATCCGTATTGCAACTGACCAAAGGTCTGTTTGAGGTTAAAGCCACCGGCGGCAACAGCGCATTGGGTGGTGATGACTTCGACCATCGTTTGTTCTGCTACCTACTCGAACAAAACGACCTCTCCAAACTCAACGAACAAGACAGCCAGCTTCTGCTTTCCCTTGTTCGTACCGCCAAAGAAAAACTAACCACTCAAACCGAAGCCATCATCGAAACCACACTTTCAGACGGCCATAAAGTTCATACCGTCATTACCCGCCAAGAGTTTCACAACCTGACCCAAAATCTAGTACAAAAAACCATCGAGCCCGTCAAACAGGCTTTGAAAGATGCCGGCGTAACCAAGGCAGATGTCAAAGGCGTGATTATGGTTGGTGGCTCTACCCGTATGTTGCACGTTCAACAAGCAGTTGCCACATTCTTTGGTCAAACTCCGCTGAATAACCTCAATCCTGACGAAGTGGTCGCACTCGGTGCCGCCATACAGGCAAACGTCCTTGCAGGCAACAAAACCGACGGCGAATGGCTGCTGCTGGACGTTACCCCTTTGTCGCTCGGTTTGGAAACCTACGGTGGTCTAGCCGAAAAAATTATCCCGCGCAACTCCACCATTCCTACCGCACGCGCGCAGGACTTCACCACTTTCAAAGACGGTCAAACCGCCATGACGATACACGTCGTACAAGGCGAGCGCGAACTCGTTTCCGACTGCCGCAGCCTTGCCAAATTTACCCTGCGCGGCATTCCGCCCATGGCCGCAGGCGCAGCGCGTATCCGCGTGACCTTCCAAGTTGATGCCGACGGATTGCTGTCCGTTTCAGCACAAGAACAAAGCACCGGCGTACAGGCGCAAATCGAAGTCAAACCTTCCTACGGCTTGGACGACAGCACCATCACCCAAATGCTCAAAGACAGCATGAGCAACGCCGCAGAAGACATGGCCGCACGCGCACGCGCCGAAGCTGTAGTCGAAGCCGAAAGCCTGACCGATGCCGTCAACGCTGCTCTTGAATTGGATAGCGATTTATTGGAAGCCGAAGAATTGCAACAGATTCAACAAGACATTGTCGACTTGCAAGGCCGTCTGAAAGACGGCAAAGCCGAAGACATCCGCGCCGCCGTCGCCAAACTCAGCCACAGCACCGACAACTTCGCCGCCAAGCGCATGAACCGCAACATCCAACGTGCGTTGACTGGTCAAAGCGTTGATAATATTTGATGTCTAAACAATTTCAGACGGCCTTTGATAAAAGGCCGTCTGAAAAGATGTCATCTCACAGAAATAAAAATAAAGGACAACAATGGAAAAAGCAGGTATTGTCTACCTGATGAAAACCGTCATCAAAGGTGTATATAAGATTGGTATTACTGACGAAAATAATTTTGAAATTAGAATGCGCCATTTGGAAAACAACGGCTACGCAAACGTTGCCGGATTAGAACGCATTCTAGCCATTAAAACCGACAACTATAAAGAAAAAGAAACCTTACTTCATGAAATTTTCGGCAAAAGCCAAATAGGAGAAACTGAGCTTTTTGCAATTGATGAAAATCTTGTAAAAAGGCTTTTTCTCTCATTAAGAGGCGAAATTGTATTTCCTAAAAATGAAATAGCAGAGTTAGGTTTTGAAAAAACTGTCAAAGAACATCATCAAGAAAAAATCTTTGAAGTAAACAGAAGTGCATTTATCTCCTTTATTAAGGAAAAGCACCAACAAAATCCTTCCATATTAAGAAATCTCATCTCTTCAGAAAATGCATATAAACCCAAAAACTCCAAAGTCCGTCTATATAAAGACGAATACTTTGGAAAAAGCGGATCAAAGCTAACCACTGAAATTGAAGATGGTCTTCACATTTATACTACCTACTCAAAAAAGGATTTGAAGATAGCTTACGAAGATTACTCAAAATTATTTGAATCACAATGAGACTCTGGCACCAAACCCTTATTCCCCTACTCCCCCGCGCCCAGCTTTTGGGGCAACACCGTGAATGCGCCGCTTTACGCGGGGCGGGTTGGGGCAGGCCGCATACGACGGTTAATTACGTTTTTACCCATTCTCCCTACAAACTCTATCTATATCACGCACTGATTATGGCAGAGATGGAACAGCGCGGTTACAAACCTGATGCTTTATGGAAAGACCCGCTATATCGCGGCAAAGCCGTTGCACCATACCACACACATGCGGCTGAAACAGCCACTTCGCCGATTTATGCCGAACACGATGATGCCTACTTGGACGAATGTCTGGAAAATTTAAGAAGTAAAGGCATCATGTTATAAACCCATTTTTCAGACGGCCTGAATATTGAATACCCAAGGCCGTCTGAAACCACTTTAACCACAACCACTCTATAAACAACCGAGACAATAAAAATGCCAAAAATTACCGTACTCCCACACGCGACATTATGCCCCGAAGGCGCGGTTATCGAAGACGCACCGGAAGGCCAAACCGTCCTTGACGTACTGCTCGACCACGACATCGAAGTCGATCACGCCTGCGAAAAATCCTGCGCCTGCACAACCTGCCACGTGATTATCCGCAAAGGTTTTGACAGCCTGGAAGAACCAACCGAATTAGAAGAAGACCTGCTCGACCAAGCATGGGGCTTGGAAGCTGATTCACGCTTGAGCTGTCAGGCAGTCGTTGCGGATGAAGATTTGGTCGTAGAAATTCCTAAATATACGATCAACCACGCGCGTGAAGACCATTAAAACAAGGTTTAATGAAAAAGGCCGTCTGAAACCACAAATCTATGGTTTTCAGACGGCCTTTTGGTTATACAGCAAACTATTCGATATGAGGAAAAATAAAACGCATACGGGAAATCTGCATGGCAGCCACTTTTTGAGTGGCAGAATAATTTTCGATTTTTTCTTGAATTCTGATTTGATGCAGATTGCCGTGATGCTTAGGAGCAGATTTTTGAGGCTCGCTTGTCGCCTGCAACTCTTGCTCGGCCTTCAATGCTTCTGCCGCTTCAATCGCCGAAAGTGCAGCCTCATTCCTTACTAAACCGAAACGCTCGATGATGGCATTGGCTTCATCTATATAATGAGATTTGCCCGCGCCATTTTCCAACACCACATCTTCAAGTACGACCGACAAATGTTTGCCGCAATTTTCGATACGCTCGGCGATACGCGAATAAACCATCCAACGTTTCAACCTCAATGCGCCTGCATCATCATTGGGTGAAGCGGCATCCAGTTTAATTAAGCCATAGTGCTTGCCGTAATACAGACGGAACACCAGCTGCTTCAAATCCTTTGTTTCATCCAGCAGGCGATAAAATTCGCGAACCAACAACAGCAAACGGTCAAATGCGTCTGCTTTAGCCAGATACTCTGAATCATCTGAAGCAAGCGCGTAAATCAGTTTGGACAATTTGGCGTTGAGTGCGTTATTCATCATTTTTCCTTTTATTTTTACGTGATGGATTTCGTATTAAGAGCCGTTCCAGATGATTTGGTTGCATTGGGATAATGTAAATTATTCATGCGCAAACCATCATTCAAAACGGAATAAAATATATAAAACGGCAAATTCAAAGCGAATGTGCCGTGGTTTTTTAAGTGCCGTGCTGTATTTTAACGCAAATATGCTATTTTGTTAAAAAATACCCGCATTATTTATATCCGCATCTACAGTAAAACATTCTGGCAGTCCGCCTACTTCTTGATTAAAATGTTCACCAACAGCCTAAAGACCAAATAAAGGAACACATCATGAAATGGACAGATACCCAACGCATCGCCGAAGAACTCTACGACCTACACGGCGATAGCATCGATCCGAAAACCGTACGCTTTACCCAACTGCGTGATTTGATTATGGCTTTGCCTGAATTTGACGATGACCCGGCACGTTGCGGCGAGCGTATTCTCGAAGCCGTGCAACAAGCATGGATAGATGAAGCAGAATAATCTTTCTCCCTCCCCTATCAAACAAGACCTCAGGCTGTTTTTCAGACGGCCTGAGGCCTTTATTAAATCTATTCATACAATTTCGGAAAATTTCGAAATTGACTCATGCCAACCTCAAATTTATTATGCAGCCTGACAACAAATAAAAGATATGCAGAAGGTGCATAAGCATGAATCACGCTAGAGAAATTAACGCATTAAATCACAGCCTTTCCGATTTAAAAGGCGACATCAATGTTTCGTTCGAATTTTTTCCGCCGAAAAACGAACAAATGGAAACCATGCTGTGGGATTCCATCCATCGCCTGCAAACCCTGCACCCGAAATTTGTTTCCGTAACTTACGGTGCAAACTCAGGCGAACGCGACCGCACACACGGCATTGTTAAACGCATCAAACAAGAAACCGGCCTTGAAGCCGCCCCTCACTTGACCGGTATCGATGCCAGCCCTGACGAGTTGCGTCAAATTGCCAAAGACTATTGGGACAGCGGTATCCGCCGCATCGTCGCCCTGCGTGGCGACGAGCCGCCCGGCTACGAGAAAAAACCTTTCTATGCCGAAGATTTGGTCAAACTGTTGCGCTCCGTTGCCGACTTCGACATTTCCGTAGCGGCCTATCCTGAGGTACACCCGGAAGCCAAATCTGCTCAAGCGGACTTGATCAATCTGAAACGCAAAATCGATGCGGGTGCAAACCACGTTATCACCCAATTCTTCTTTGACGTGGAAAGCTATCTGCGCTTCCGCGACCGTTGCGTGATGATGGGCATTGACGTTGAAATCGTTCCCGGCATCCTGCCTGTAACCAATTTCAAACAATTGGCCAAAATGGCCCAAGTGACCAACGTCAAAATCCCAAGCTGGCTGTCTAAAATGTACGAAGGTTTGGATGACGACCAAGGCACGCGCAACCTTGTTGCCGCCAGCATCGCCATCGACATGGTCAAAGTCCTCTCTCGCGAAGGTGTCAAAGACTTCCACTTCTACACCCTCAACCGCAGCGAACTGACTTACGCCATCTGCCATATTTTGGGTGTACGTCCCCGTTAATAAAACAGACGGCCTCCCCATTCTGATTTACAATATCGAACATTCAGGCCATACCGGCCTGATTAAAAATTCCAACTAGGAGAGTTAACATGACAACATTGCATTTTTCAGGCTTCCCGCGTGTCGGAGCCTTCCGCGAATTGAAATTCGCACAAGAAAAATACTGGCGCAAAGAAATCAGCGAGCAAGAATTGCTGGCTGTTGCTAAAGACTTGCGCGAGAAAAACTGGAAACACCAAGCTGCTGCCAACGCTGATTTCGTTGCTGCAGGCGATTTCACTTTCTACGACCACATCCTCGACCTGCAAGTTGCCACCGGTGCCATCCCTGCCCGTTTCGGCTTCGACAGCCAAAATCTGTCTTTGGAACAATTCTTCCAACTGGCCCGTGGTAACAAAGACCAATTCGCTATCGAAATGACCAAATGGTTCGACACCAACTACCACTACTTGGTGCCTGAATTCCACGCCGATACCGAATTCAAAGCCAACGCCAAACACTACGTTCAACAACTGCAAGAAGCCCAAGCTTTAGGCCTGAAAGCCAAACCGACCGTTGTGGGTCCGTTGACTTTCCTGTGGGTTGGTAAAGAAAAAGGCGCTGTTGAATTCGACCGTCTGAGCCTGTTGCCTAAACTGTTGCCTGTTTACGTTGAAATCCTGACTGCTTTGGTTGAAGCCGGTGCCGAGTGGATTCAAATCGACGAGCCTGCTTTGACTGTTGACCTGCCTAAAGAATGGGTAGAAGCATACAAAGACGTTTACGCTACTTTGAGCAAAGTGAACGCCAAAATCCTGTTGAGCACTTACTTCGGTTCCGTTGCCGAACACGCCGCATTGTTGAAAGCTCTGCCCGTTGACGGTCTGCACATCGACTTGGTACGCGCCCCTGAACAACTGGACGCATTTGCCGACTACGACAAAGTTCTGTCTGCCGGCGTTATCGACGGCCGCAACATTTGGCGCGCCAACCTGAACAAAGTTTTGGAAACTGTTGAGCCTCTGAAAGCCAAATTGGGCGACCGTTTGTGGATCTCCAGCTCTTGCTCTCTGCTGCACACTCCATTTGACTTGTCAGTTGAAGAAAAACTGAAAGCCAACAAACCTGACCTGTACTCTTGGTTGGCATTCACCCTGCAAAAAACCCAAGAATTGCGCGTTC
>NZ_JBQCXF010000142.1:0-7003 GCF_051956635.1 Neisseria sp. P0022.S010
GAAACGAGATTTTGAAGCAGTAAAACGCATTGTCATTAAGATTGGAACCAGTTCTTTGGTGTTGCCAAACGGCAAAATCAATTTGGCAAAAATCGACCAACTGGCCTTTGTCATTTCCAGCTTGGTCGGAAAGGGCAAAGAAATTGTGCTGGTGTCTTCCGGTGCGATGGGCTTTGGGCTGAATGTCCTCAATATGGAAAAACGTCCGGCGGAAATTGCGCAGCAGCAGGCTGTTTCCAGCGTCGGCCAAGTGGCCATGATGAGCCTTTACTCGCAGATTTTTTCCCATTATCGGATGACGGTATCGCAAATTCTGCTGACGCGCGATGTGGTCGAATATCCGGAAAGTTTGGTAAACGTTACCAATGCTTTTGAATCCCTGCTTTCCATCGGCGTCATCCCTATTGTCAATGAGAATGATGCAGTTAGCGTGGACGAGATGGACCATGCCACCAAATTTGGCGATAACGACCGTTTGTCGGCAGTCGTGGCGAAAATCGTTAAAGCAGATTTGTTGATTATGTTGTCCGATATCGACGGTTTGTTTGATAAAAATCCGGCTGTTCACGCCGATGCCAAGCTGCGCAGCCATGTGGCCGATATTACCGAAGAAATTATTGCTTCTGCCGGCGGCTCGGGCAGTAAGTTTGGTACGGGCGGCATGTTCAGTAAGATTAAGAGCGCGCAGATGATGTTTGAACATCACGGACAGATGGTGTTGATGAACAGCGCCAATCCGCGCGATATCCTTCAGGTTTTAGATGGCGCGCTTATCGGAACGTGGTTTGCACAAGAGAAATAGGGAGGTTTGATGAGCTATATCGAACAGTTGGGCAAGAATGCCCAAAAAGCCAGTAAAACGTTAATCAGTTTGGGAAGCGTAGAAAAAAACAATCTGCTGCATCAGGTCGCGGCGGCGTTGGTTGAACAGGCTGAGATGATTTTGGCGGAAAATGCCCGCGATTTGGCCGCTGCAAAAGAAAACGGCATTTCGGACATTATGCTCGACAGGCTGCGCTTGAATCACGAACGCATCAAAGGCATTGCGGAAGGTGTTGGGCAGGTTGCCGATTTGCAGGACCCGATTGGACAGGTTGTCCGCGGCTATACCAATCTGGACGGTTTGAAGATTGTTCAAAAACGCGTGCCTTTGGGTGTGGTTGCCATGATTTTTGAAAGCCGCCCCAATGTTTCGGTCGATGCGTTCTCTCTGGCCTTTAAAACCGGCAATGCCATTATTTTGCGCGGCGGTCGCGATGCCATCCATTCCAATACCGCATTGATTGCCGTCATCAGGCAGACTTTGGTACAAGCGGGAATAGATGCCGATGTGGTGCAACTGGTCGAAGATACCAGTCATGCTGCTGCCGAGGAATTGATGCAGGCAGTTGATTATATTGATGTACTGATTCCGCGCGGCGGCGCGCGCTTGATTCAGACGGTGAAAGAGAAATCGAAAGTCCCCGTCATTGAAACCGGAGTCGGCAATTGCCATATTTATGTGGATGACAGTGCCGATTTGGAGATGGCGGCCGATATCGTCGTCAATGCGAAAACGCAGCGCCCAAGCGTGTGCAATGCCGCGGAGTCTTTGGTTGTCCACGAAAAGATAGCGGAAGCGTTTTTGCCCAAACTGGAAGAAGCTGTTGCCAAAGTGCATCTGGTCGAATTTAGAGCCGATCAGGAGGCATTGCGTATGTTTAAAAATGCTGTTTTGGCGACCGAGGAAGATTATAAGACTGAGTTTCTTGACTATATTATGTCGGTCAAAATAGTGAAATCAGTGGAAGAAGCCGTCGATTGGATTAACGGCCATACAACGCATCACTCGGAAGCAATTGTGACCCAAAGCATTGCCCATGCCGAGTTTTTCCAAGAAAGCATTGATGCGGCGGCGGTTTATGTCAATGCGTCCACTCGGTTTACCGACGGCTTTGTGTTCGGATTGGGTGCGGAAATCGGGATTTCCACCCAAAAAATGCACGCCCGCGGCCCGATGGGTTTGGAAGCGCTGACTTCGACCAAGTTCTACATCAACGGCAACGGTCAGATCCGACATTGATAAACGCCCCTCAACTTCATCAATTTGCGTATAATGGCGGGAAATTTGATTTTCCCCGAACAACCGATTTAGTAAAAAGGAACACACCATGTCCTCTATCCACGATCAAATCAAAGAAGTCGTTACCACACACCGCGTCGTATTGTTCATGAAAGGCACGAAGCAATTCCCGCAATGCGGCTTCTCTTCCCGTGCCGTACAAATCCTGAATGCGGCAGGTTGCACCGACTATGTAACCGTCAACGTATTGGAAAACGATGCCGTACGCCAAGGCATTAAAGAATACAGCGACTGGCCGACCATTCCTCAACTGTACGTCAACGGCGAATTTGTCGGCGGCTCCGACATTTTGATGGAAATGTACGAAGCCGGCGAACTGCAAGAATTGTTGAAAGCTTAAGCATTTTAAATATTCCCGCAATGTAAAATTGTTGACAAAGGCCGTCTGAAACCCTGATTCAGACGGCCTTTCGCATGAATACGCACTTTGCGCGCCATGCGAAAAAAAGTATAATTCCCCTCCATCAACGCAATTCGGAAAATCAACATGAACGTTACCGTTATCAACCACCCTTTAGTCCGCCACAAACTCACGCTGATGCGTGAAGCGGATTGCAGCACTTACAAATTCCGCACGCTTACCACCGAGTTGGCACGTCTGATGGCATATGAAGCCAGCCGTGACTTTGAAATTGAAAAATACATTATTGACGGCTGGTGCGGCTCTATCGAAGGCGACCGCATCAAAGGCAAAACGCTGACCGTCGTCCCGATTTTGCGTGCCGGTTTGGGTATGCTTGACGGCGTACTCGACCTGATTCCGACTGCCAAAATCAGCGTTGTCGGTTTGCAGCGCGATGAAGAAACTTTGAAACCGGTTTCTTATTTTGAAAAATTTGTCGACAGCATGGACGAACGTCCCGCGCTGATTATCGACCCAATGTTGGCGACCGGCGGCTCTATGGTTGCCACCATCGACCTTTTGAAAGCCAAAGGTTGCCGTAACATCAAAGCATTGGTATTGGTTGCCGCTCCGGAAGGCGTGAAAGCCGTCAACGAGGCGCATCCTGATGTAACCATCTACACTGCCGCGCTCGACAGCCACTTGAACGAACACGGCTACATCATCCCCGGTTTGGGCGATGCCGGCGATAAGATTTTCGGTACACGTTAATTGAAATGTTTAAGGCCGTCTGAAAAGTGTCAAACCTAAACTTTCAGACGGCCTTGTTATATGGTTTGCTTTAAAACCCACATCAGAAAGGACAATCATGAGCTTCCAAGACAATCTGGCCGCCATGCCTGCCATCGATCATTTAAGCGGCTTGGATATTCTCGACAAAGAGGGCAATGTGGTTCATCACATTCCCAATGCACCCGGCAAACAAGGCTCGCTCAAGCTTTACCATGCTTTGGCACAAGAGTTTGGCGGTAAACTTGACGCAGCGGCGGCAGAACGTGGCCTGGCATGGTTTGCCGAACATGTTGCCGATGCCGAAGCCAATCCGGGTAAACATCCGAATATTGATTTGCTGTTTAAAGTGAAAGCTGAAAATGCCAGCCTGACTTTGAAACCATTGGCTGCTTAATGAATACAAAAAAGGCCGTCTGAAAACAATATTCAGACGGCCTTTTTATATGCTTAAAACCTTAAGCGATAGAAGCTTCAACGAATGCAGTCAGTTGGCCTTTAGCCAATGCGCCAACTTTAGTGGCAACGTTTTCGCCGTTTTTGAACACCATCAGGGTAGGGATGCCGCGAACGCCGAATTTGGCAGGAGTGGCTTCATTGTCGTCGATGTTGATTTTAACGACTTTCAGACGGCCTTGGAATTCGGAGGCAATGTCGTCCAAGATTGGGGCGATCATTTTGCAAGGGCCGCACCATGGTGCCCAGAAGTCCAACAATACAGGTACATCGGATTTCAAAACGTCTTGTTCGAAGCTGGCATCGCTGGCGTGGATAATCAATTCGCTGCTCATGTTTGTTTCCTTTTGAATCGGGATTAATAAATATGTTGTTCAGGATAGTGGCAGACAGGGAAAATTTCAAGTGCCGCCACTCAGTAATAGTTTTTTTGAAATGCGTCTATCGCAATCCTTAAAGATTCAGACGGCCTCTTGGACCATGTGGCCGGAGTGGGCAATCAAATGGCGCGTGTAGTCGCTGCTTGGATTGGCAAACACGCTTTCGCATTCGCCCTCTTCAACGACTTGACCGTCTTTCAATACCATCACGCGGTGGGAAATGGCGCGGATGACGGCGAGGTCGTGGCTGATGATGATGAAGGCGAGGCCGTATTCTTTTTGCAGGCCGCTGAGCAATTCAAGGATTTGTTGTTGCCATTGGACATCGAGCGCGCTGGTTGGTTCGTCCAATACGAGAATTTTCGGGCGGACAATGATGGCGCGGGCGATGGCGAGGCGTTGGCGTTGGCCGCCGGAGAATGCGTGCGGATAGCGTTCGAGGGCGTCTTCGGGCAAGCCGACTTGTTTGAGGACTTCTTGAACGCGGCGGCGCATTTCTTCGCGCGGCATTTCAGGTTCGTGTACGCGTAAGGCTTCGGAAACGGTATCGAAGACGTTCATGCGCGGATTGAATGCGCCGAACGGGTCTTGGAACACCATTTGGATTTCGCGGCGTAATTCGTGTCGCCATAGCTCGCCGTTGATGTGCAGGCTGCCTTCGGAGTCGATAAGGTGCATAACGGCTTTGGCCAGTGTGGTTTTGCCGCAGCCACTTTCACCGATGATGCCTAAGGTTTCGCCGGATTTGAGGTCGAAAGAAATGGGGTTGAGGATGGTTTTGTCGCGTTTTTTAAACCAACCGTCCGATTCTTTGACGGAAAAGGCGACGTGTTCGGCTTTGAGTACGGTGGCCGGGTTTTTAGGTAAGGGGGCGACGCGGCGTGTTGTGCCGGCATTGAGCAGCATTTTGGTGTATTCGTGTTGCGGATTAGCGAAGACTTCGGCGGCTTTGCCGGTTTCGAGGATGCGGCCGTTACGCATAACGGCGATGTCGTCGGCAAAACGGCGCACGAGGTTTAAGTCGTGCGTAATGTAGAGCATGGTCATGCCGTGGTCTTCCTGCAGGCGCGAGAGCAGGTCGAGAATTTGGGCTTGGACGGCAACGTCTAATGCGGTGGTCGGTTCGTCGGCAATCAGGAGTTTGGGTTGGGCGGATACGGCCATGGCAATCATGGCGCGCTGGCGTTGACCGCCGGAAAGTTGGAACGGATAAGCCTGGGCTTTTTGCTCGGGCTGGTGGATGCCGGTTTCGTCTAGGAGTTCGATGGCGCGCGCCCATGCCTGTTTTTTATCCAAACCCAGATGCAGGGTCAGGACTTCGGCGATTTGCTCGCCGACACGCATCACGGGGTTGAGGGCGGTCATGGGTTCTTGAAACACCATGCCGATTTCGCAGCCGCGCAGCTTTTGCAGGGCGCGTTCGGACTGGGTCAGCAGGTCGGTTCCGCAATATTTCAGACGGCCTTCAAAGCTAACCATCGGGTTGAGGCGCATAATGCCTTGCGACAATACGGTTTTGCCGCTGCCGCTCTCGCCGACCAATGCCAGCTTGCGGCCGGGTTGCAAGGTCAGGTTGATATTGTGCAGGACTTGCTTGCTCGGAAAGGAGCCGTTTAGGTTTTCGATTTCGAGTATAGGTGTCGTCATGGTCGTGGCCGTCTGAAAAGGTTTGTGGAATACAGGTTGTTTTCAGACGGCCTGCATGAATCAAGAGGCCGTCTGAAACAGCGGTTTAGTCTTGAAACTGTTCTTTGAGTTTGCGTTTTAACACTTTGCCGGTGGCATTGCGCGGCAGCTCGTCTTGGAAGATGATTTGTTTGGGGATTTTAAAGTTTGCCAGCAGGCCGCGCAGGTGGCTGCGGACTTCGGCTTCTTCCAGCTTCATGCCTTCTTTGAGTTGGATAAAGGCAATGATTTCTTCATCGGCGTATTGGTCTTTCACACCGATGACGGCGGCGGCTTCCACGGCATCGAGTTTGTAAATGGCTTCTTCGATTTCGCGCGGATAGACGTTTTGGCCTTTGGAGATAATCAGGTCTTTTTTGCGGTCGACGATGAAGATGAAGCCGTCTTCGTCTATGGTGACGAAGTCGCCGGTTTTCAGCCAACCGTTGACGATGGTTTCATCTGTGGCGTCAGGCATATTGAGGTAGCCTTGCATGACCGAGCCGCCTTTGATGATCAGTTCGCCCACTTCGCCGCGCGGCACTTCGACCAATTCGTCATCGACGGCTTTCACGGTCAGGCCGGGCAGGGCGACGCCGACGCTGGCAGTTTTTTGGCGTTCGGGCGTATTGACGGCCACGACGGGCGAGCATTCGCTCAAGCCGTAGCCTTCCAGCAATTTGGCGCGTGGGAATTTGGCTTTGAAGTCGTCAATGGTTTGTCCGGCCAGAGGCGCGCCGCCGCTGATAAACAGACGGACGCGATTGAACCATCTGAAATACCAAGGGATTTTGGCTTTGCTCATGGCAGTGTAAATAGCCGGTACGCCGAGGAAAATGGTAGCGCGTTTGAGCAAAACCTGTTTCAACACGTTGGAGAATGGGAAGACGGATTTGACCAAAATAATCGAGCAGGCTTGAGATATCGGCAGCAAAACCATGGCGGTCAGCGTAAAGCTGTGGAACATGGGCAAGAAGACGACGAAGCGGTCTTTTTGCGAAATTTGGAAAATTTGTTCGATGCCCGAAAGATTGGAAAACAGGTTGCTGTAACTGATTAATGCGCCTTTGGGGTGGCCGGTTGTGCCGGAGGTGTAGATAATGTGCGCCAAATCGTTGACGGACGGCTGACGGCTCAGATTCGGCTTGCCGGGGAATGTACGCGCGGCATCGAAATAGCTGTCATCGCCACTGGCGGCGTTGGTTTCGCCAATCCAGATGATTTTATTGACTTTGGTTTTGGCTTTGA
>NZ_JBQCXF010000143.1:0-6973 GCF_051956635.1 Neisseria sp. P0022.S010
TGATGGCAAAAACGCGGCGCAACCGCCCAATAGCAGGGTATAAAGAAAGGGAAGATGAAATTTCATGGGAAACCGGTACAAACAATCCCTACCTAAATGACATTTAGGCAGGGATTGAATTGAAATTAGGTTGCTTGAATCAGCTTAGAAGGCAACATAATTTGCCGGGTTGACCGGTTTGCCGTTTTGACGGATTTCAAAGTGCAACTGGGTGCGGGATGCATCGGTATTACCCATGTGCGCAATGGTTTGACCGCGTTTAACGGTTTGGTTTTCATTAACCAGCAGGCGTTGGTTGTGGCCGTATGCGCTCAAGAATGAGGAGTTGTGTTGGATGATGACCAAGTTGCCGTAACCGCGTAAGCCTGAGCCTGCGTAAACGACTTTACCGTCTGCCGCTGCAACGACAGGCTGGCCTTGCGTACCGGCGATATCCACGCCTTTGTTGCTGCCGCCGAAGTTGGCGATAACGTTACCGGTAGTCGGACGTTGCCATGTAATGCCGCTGACGTTGCGGCTGCTGCCGGTAGACACGGTCGGGGTATTGGCAGGCGTGCTTGGAGTTGGAGCGGTGGTTGTAGTTGTTGGGGTAGAAGGTTTGCTTGCAGAAGCTGCCGGTGCAACGTAGCCTTCAGGTTTTACACGCAGGGTTTGGCCTACGCTGATGGTGTTGTCGGCCAAGTTATTCCATGCACGCAGATTGTCTTGGGTAATGTTGTAGCGTTTGGAGATGTTGTAAACGGTATCACCGCGAACAACAGTATGTGTCGCGGCATTGATATCAACAGGCGCATAAGAAGGCGTGTAAGTGCCGGTGCTGCCGCTGTTGTACGTTGGCGCAGGTGTACTTGCCGGCGGAGTGTATGGCGCATCTGCCGCAGGGCTGGTGTTGGTATTGTAAGGCGCGGCACCGTAAGGATTGTCAGCAGTAGAGCTTGTTGTTGAACCACCGCTTTGTGTGCCGACGACTACAGGAGCCGGTTGTTGGCTGGCACAGGCTGCAAGTAATAAAACCAAAGCTGCCGATCCGGCATAAGATACACTTTTTTTCAACATGTTAATGACTTTCGTATTCGGGTAATTGTTCTCGTCGGGGCATATCATAATAAAAATATGCTTGTTTCTCAAGTGTTCGGCTGTTAGGGACTGTTAAGGCGCAGGGATTTCTGACCAAAAGGAAGCGGTTTGCTCCATTTGTCCGTAGGCAGTCAAATCGACTTGAAGGGGGGTAATCGTGATGAAGCCGGCCGCGCATTCGCCAAAGTCGGTACCTTCTTCGCTGTCGGAAACATCGCCGACCGGCCCAATCCAATAAATTTGTTCGCCACGTGGATTATACATGGGAACAATGCTTTGTTCATGATGGCGACGGCCGAGCCGTGTTATTTTTATGCCTTGGATATCTTCAGGTGCGACGGCAGGGATATTGATGTTCCATAAGATGGGTTTGGAAATAGGGTGTTTGAGAAAGTAGGAAAGCAGCATCCAAGCGGCTTTTTCTGCGGTTTCCCAATAACGGCCGCTGGAATCGGCAAGAGAGAAGGCAATGGCGGGAATGCCCATCAGATAGGCTTCCGTCGCGGCGGCAACCGTACCGGAATAAAGCGTATCGTCGCCCATGTTTGCGCCGTTGTTAATGCCGGATAAGACTAAGTCGGGTTTGAAATCGGCAAGGGCATGCTGGCCGACATGAATGCAGTCGGTGGGCGTGCCATTCACATAATAAAACCCGTTTTCCGCCTGCTTCAGTTGTAAAGGACGGTCTAAAGTCAGGGAATTGCTGACGCCGCTGCGATCGCGTTCAGGCGCAACCACCCTGACATTGGCAAATTCTGCACACACTCTTGCCAAAACTGCCAAACCGGGCGCAAGATAACCATCGTCGTTTGAGATTAATATGTTCATGTGACAATATTGTGTCTATCGGTAGAATGGGCGGTATTGTACTGGTTTGCTTGAGCGATTGTCCACGAATCGGCAACGTTTGGGCGGAAAGGATAATAATGAAACATTATGAATTAGACCCCAAAGCTTTATTGGGCGGCGTGATTGCTTCAGACGGCAATCAGGAGATTGTTCAGCTTTCACTGCAGAAAAATAATGAAATTCCGGCATATGAGACGGATGCGATTATTTTGCTTTTGGTTTTAAACGGCAAAGCCGAAATCAAAACGGTGGACGAAGTTTTGCAGACTGAAGGCTTGCAAGTTATCCGTCTTGAGCCGATGGAGGCGCACAGTATCCGCGCGTTGGCCGATAACACCAATATTTTGGTTATCAAACAATTGATTCATGAAACTGGTCTCAGCAAACGTTTGAGATTTGGAAGTTGCTGTCTGTAATGCAATAAAGGCCGTCTGAAAAGTTTCAGACGGCCTTTTTAAAATCAGCTAGGTTTATTTCAAACCTTTTTTCACCAAATCTTCATAACCGCCATGGTTGGTTACGTTGGTGTAACCGGCTTTTTTCAGTTCGGTCAGCGCGGCTTCTGCTCGGCGGCCGCTGCGGCAGTAGAGGTTGACCGGTGCGTTTTTATCCGGGCTGACGGATTTGATGCGTTCAACGATTTGGTCGTGCGGAATATTGAGCGCACCTTGCAAATGGCCTTCTTTGAATTCTTCGGCAGAGCGGACATCAATCCAAACGCCTTTTGCTTTTGCAGGTTGTGCCGCGCTTTTTTCAACTTTAGGCATAGAGGCAGCGGAAGCGGCCAAAGGAGTAGCGATAGCGGCGGCAAAAAGTACGGCGGTCAGCAGTTTCTTCATGATTCAATCTCCTGTTAGATAGAAAATAATATAATAACTATATCAGTTTAGCATTTCATCAGGCCGTCTGAAAGGGGAGTCGTCTTTCAGACGGCCTGATTTTACAGACCGATTAGCGTTGGGTTTCTACTGCTTCCAAAGCGCGCAAAGCGTAGGTATAAGCGGCACCAGCATTCAGTGCGATAGCGGTGGCCAATGCGCCGGCGATTTCGCTTTCAGTTGCACCTGCTTTGGCTGCGGCGGCGGCATGCACGCTGATACAGCTTTCGCAACGTGTGGTAATGGCAACGGCAATGGCGATCAGTTCGCGAGTTTTGGCATCCAATGCTTCGGCAGCGGCTGCTTGATCCAGTGCGCCGTAGGCTTGCAGCATTTTAGGATGATTTTTACCCAGTTCACCGAATGCTTTTTTTACCAAGGCGGTATGTTCAGGCCAGTCTTTAAACATGATATGTCCTTTCTTAATATGAGTGGATAAGATAAAAAATCCTATCCGTTTATATTTGGTGTGTGTATTATTGCAATAATTGGAAGATTAAAATCGTCAAAACATCTCATTTATTGGTAAAAAACACTATGGATATTTTGGATAGACTGGTCGAATTGGCGCAGGTAAAAGGCAGCGTGGATGTTCAATGTCTGTTTCAGGGGGAGTGGTATGTGAGGCATGAATCAAAGCGTGCGCATGGTTTGGTGCATATCGTAACTGCCGGTTCGGGTTATATCCGAATTGATGGGGAGCAAGAGGCCAGGCTGCTGAGTGCGGGGGATATTATTTTCTTCCCGCGCAGCGTTGGCCATACTTTGAGCAGCGACAGCAGTTGTGAAAATTTCGGTGTTCGCGTGCTGACGGCTGAGAATGGTGCATTTAAAGTCAAGCAAAGTCATGCCGGTGGAGAGGCTGCCTTGCATCTTTTTTGCGCACGGTTTGAATATGAAGCGCAGGCGGATATGATGATGGGACTGCCTGATACCGTTTTATTGAATATCAACCATCCGTCTTTGCAGTATTTGGTGACCTTATTGCAATATGAGAGCAGTCAGGCTTTATCCGGCTCGGTGGCAGTTGTGAATGCATTGGCTTCGGTGTTGCTGGTCTTTCTGCTTCGTGCCTGTTTGGAGAAAAATGAGGAAGCTCAATTAAGCGGTTTGCTGAATGGTTGGCAGGATAAACGTTTGCGGAATTTGCTTCAGGCAGTCGTCGAAAAACCGGAAGAAGAATGGAATATTGAGAAAATGACTGCGATGGCCAATTTGTCCCGTGCCCAGTTGATGCGGGTATTTAAACAGCAGACGGGAACAAGCCCGCATGCCTTTGTTAACAGCATCCGCTTGCAGCAGGGGGCGTTATTGTTGAAACAGACGGCGGATTCGGTTTTATCGGTTGCGCTTTCGGTCGGTTTTCAATCGGAAACGCATTTTGGTAAGGCATTTAAAAAGCAATATGGGATATCGCCGGGACAATATCGTAAAAATGATCGTACTGATGAAGCGGCGGTGCAGGCGGAAGAAATGTCGATTTACTTTATTTAAACAGATGATAAAAGGCCGTCTGAAAGTGTAAAAGTGAAATCTAGGATTTCCAAAACACTTTTCAGACGGCCTTGATTTTAAAGTATGTCAATCAAACAGGATTAGTCCAGTTTTTTGAAATGGCGTCGGCGTTCCAACTCGCTCAGGTAGCGTTTGCGCAGACGGATGGATTGTGGCGTGATTTCAACCAGTTCGTCATCGTCGATGAACTCAACTGCGCCTTCCAAAGTCAATTTGATAGGCGTGGTCAGGCGGACGGCTTCATCTGTACCGCTGGCACGGATGTTGGTCAGTTTTTTGCCTTTCAGAGGGTTTACCACCAAGTCGTTATCACGGCTGTGGATACCGATAATCATGCCTTCGTAGACTTTATCGTTTGGAGAAACGAACATACGGCCGCGGTCTTCCAAGTTCCACAGGGCGTAAGCAACGGCTTCACCTTGCTCTTGAGAAACCAATACGCCATTGTGTCGGCCGGGCATATCAGGTTTAACCGGAGCATAGTCGTCAAAAACGTGGCTCATCAAGCCGGTACCGCGGGTCAAGGTCATAAATTCACCTTGGAAACCGATCAGACCGCGTGCAGGAATATGGTATTCCAAACGTGTACGACCGTTACCGTCGCTTTCCATATTGGTCAATTCGCCACGGCGGCGGCCGAGTTCTTCCATGACCGCGCCTTGGTTTTCATCCGGTACGTCCACAGTCAGATTTTCGTAAGGCTCGCATTTTTGACCGTCAATTTCACGGAATACCACGCGCGGTTTGCCGACTGCCAATTCAAAGCCTTCGCGGCGCATGTTTTCCAACAAAATGGTCAAGTGCAATTCGCCGCGGCCGGAAACGCGGAAGACGTCGGCATCGGCTGTATCTTCAACACGCAGGGCAACGTTGGTCAGCAATTCTTTTTGCAGGCGGTCGCGGATTTGGCGGGAAGTTACGAATTTGCCTTCAGTGCCGGCCAAAGGAGAAGTGTTGACCATAAAGTCCATGGTCAGTGTCGGCTCGTCCACGCTCAACATCGGCAAGCCTTTGGGGTTGTCTTTGTCGGTAATGGTTACGCCGATACCGATGTCTTCGATACCGGAAATAATCACGATGTCGCCGGCTTCAGCTTCTTCCAAAGGTACGCGTTCCAAGCCTTGGAAGCCCAACAGCTGATTGATGCGGCCTTGGGCGACTTGTTCTTCATGATTCATGACGGCAACGACTTGGCCGGGTTTGATGCGGCCGTTCAGGATGCGGCCGATACCGAGGCGGCCGGTGTAGTTGTCGTAGTCGAGTTGGGAAATTTGCAGTTGCAGCGTTTCGTCCGCGCTGCCGCTTGGTGCAGGCGTGTGTTTTAAGATGGTCTCAAACAGAGGACGCATATCGTTGCTCTCGTCGGTTTCTTCCAATTTGGCAAAGCCAGAGAGGCCGGAAGCATAAACGATAGGGAAGTCCAATTGTTCGTCTGTTGCACCTAAGCTGTCGAACAATTCGAATGTTTGGTCGATAACCCAGCTTGGACGGGCAGACGGTTTGTCGATTTTATTGATGACGACGATCGGTTTCAGACCCAAAGCCAAGGCTTTTTTGGTCACGAAACGGGTTTGCGGCATAGGGCCTTCTTGTGCGTCAACCAACAGTACGACACAGTCGACCATGCCCAATACACGTTCCACTTCGCCACCAAAATCGGCGTGTCCCGGGGTATCTACGATGTTGATGTGGTAGCCTTCGTATTCGATGGCGGTATTTTTAGCGAGAATGGTAATGCCGCGTTCTTTTTCAAGATCGTTGCTGTCCATGACGCGTTCTTCGACTTGCTGGTTGGAACGGAATGTACCGGACTGGCGCAGCAATTGGTCAACTAATGTGGTTTTGCCATGGTCGACGTGGGCGATGATGGCAATATTGCGGATTTGTTTCATGATGATTTATAAGGTTTAGCTGGTTGCTTAAAAAAAAGATAACTGGCGATTATAGCATGATTCGCAAGTGATGACGGAATGGGTGATTCAAAAAAATAAGGCAAAAGCAGTTGAGAATAATTCATAATTAAATTTGATTGATTTTGTCGGATTATTTGCTTTTATTTATGGTTAACGAATGTAAATGTTTTTGAATGATGCAATGGATTCTTAATACTAATGTCAAAAAAATATTATTAAAAACAGGGGATTAATTTTTCAGACGGCCTTTTGGGTGGGTTAAATTTTTTGATAATTGTTTGTATTTTAAATAAAAAATTTGTCAAAACCGCTACTTGTGCATACAATTCGCTCATTCCGTAACAACACACGAATCTTCATTTCGTGATCGTCAACTTTTAAAAGAAAGAGAAAGAATTATGCAAGGCAACCAAGCTGTTATTGATTACATGAATGAATTGTTGTCCGGTGAGCTGGCTGCTCGCGACCAATACTTTATCCACTCTCGTCTGTACTCTGAATGGGGTTACAACAAACTGTTCGAACGTTTGAACCACGAGATGGAAGAAGAAACCACTCACGCCGAAGACTTCATCCGTCGTATCCTGATGTTGGGCGGTACTCCTAAAATGACCCGTGCCGAACTGAATATCGGTACCGACGTAATTTCCTGCCTGAAAGCAGACTTGAACACTGAATACGAAGTACGCGATGCGCTGAAAAAAGGCATCAAATTGTGCGAAGAAGCTCAAGACTACGTTA
>NZ_JBQCXF010000144.1:0-6971 GCF_051956635.1 Neisseria sp. P0022.S010
TCTCGTGGGCTTGGGGAGGGGTGGGAGGGACCAGGCCGGTATGCCTGCCGAAATGGACGACATCATGGCTTTGGCCAAAGAACATAACTTGTGGGTTATCGAAGACTGCGCCCAAGCGCAGGGTGCGAAATACAAAGGCAAATCCGTCGGCTCTATCGGCCACGTCGGTGCTTGGTCGTTCTGCCAAGACAAAATCATGACCACCGGCGGCGAAGGCGGCATGGTAACCACCAACGACAAAGAGCTGTGGAGCAAAATGTGGTCGTACAAAGACCACGGCAAAAGCTATGATGCCGTGTACCACCGCGAACACGCTCCCGGCTTCCGCTGGCTGCACGAAAGCTTCGGCACCAACTGGCGCATGATGGAAATGCAGGCTGTCATCGGCCGCATCCAGCTCAAACGTATGCCCGAATGGACTGCCCGCCGCCAAGCGCACGCCGCCAAGCTGGCAGAAAGTTTGGGCAAGTTCGCCGGCATCCGCCTGATTGAAGTCGCCGACTACATCGAACACGCGCAATACAAGTTCTACGCCTTTGTCAAACCCGAACACTTAAAAGACGGCTGGACGCGCGACCGCATCGTCAATGAGCTGAATGCGCGCAAAGTCCCATGCTATCAAGGCAGCTGCTCCGAAGTGTATTTGGAAAAAGCCTTTGATAACACGCCTTGGCGTCCGAAAGAGCGTTTGAAAAACGCTGTCGAGTTGGGCGACACCAGCCTGATGTTCTTGGTGCACCCAACCCTGACTGATGAAGAAATTGCGTTCTGCAAAGAAAACATCGAAGCCGTATTGACTGAAGCCACGGCATAATCATTTTCAGACGGCCTGCAACTTCAGGCCATCTAAAAAAATAAAACAGCCTGCTTCAAACAATCCGTACCAAGCCACATTACAACACTCAGACACAAGAAATATAAAATGAACTTGGAAACCCTGCTGGCTCTGCCGCGCAACCTTAAAAAAGCCTTCTTCGTCATTCACGATATCTTGATGATATTCGTGGCGTTTTGGTTTGCTCAAAGCCTCAAAGTACAATATTCCGACGAATGGTTGAGCATCGCCAACTGGCTGGCTTTTGGTAGCACCGCTGTGCTGACCATCATCCTTTTCATCCGTATCGGCCTCTATCGCGCCGTCACACGCTTCGTCAGCATCCGCGTCCTGACTTCAGCCGCATTCGGCAGCATCATTTCAGCGGTCTTGTTCTGCCTAACCACCCTGATTTTTGAACGAAAACTGCACCTTGCCCTGCCCATCGTCTATTTCTTGGTCTTGGTGGTCGGCGTAACCAGCTCGCGCATGATCCTGCGCGCGATTCTGACCGATCATCACCGCAAACAGATGACCCCCGTCATCATCTACGGTGCAGGCCAATCCGGCCGCCAGTTGTTGGAAGCCATCAAACAGGTTAACGAATACTCGGCCATTGCCTTTGTCGATGACAACCCGAAAATCCAACGTACCGTCATCTATGATCTTGCCGTCTACAACCCCAATGAAATCCCGATGCTGATCAGCCGCTACGGCGTCCGCAAAATTCTGCTGGCGATTCCAAGTTCTACGCCTGAAGAACGCAAAGACATCATCCGCCGCCTCGAAGCATACAAATGCGAAGTCCTGACCATTCCGGGCATGAAAGATTTGGTCGACGGCAAAATCAACGTCAGCTCATTGAAAAAAATCTCTGTGGTCGATTTGCTCGGCCGCGCCCCTGTGGCACCGCGCCCTGAATTGATGAGCGCCGACATCAGCGACAAAGTCGTGATGGTGACCGGCGCAGGCGGTTCTATCGGCTCCGAACTTTGCCGTCAGATTCTCAACTGCCGTCCGACCAAACTGCTGTTGTTTGAATTGTCCGAATTTGCCCTGTACAGCATAGACAAAGAATTGCGCGAAACCCAAGCCGCGCAAGGCAGTCAAGTCGAAGTCGTACCGCTTTTGGGTTCGGTTCAAAACAAAGAACGCCTTAGCAGCATCATGAAGGCCTATCACGTCGACACCGTCTATCATGCCGCGGCCTACAAACACGTCCCTATGGTTGAGTTCAACACCATCGAAGGCATTCAAAACAACGTGTTCGGCACACTCTGCTGCGCGCAGGCCGCCGTAGATGCGGGCGTTTCCACCTTTGTTTTGATTTCCACTGACAAAGCCGTTCGTCCGACCAACACCATGGGCGCCAGCAAACGCATGGCCGAACTCTGCCTGCAAGCGCTTGCCGCTGAGCCGGAGCAAAAAACACGCTTCTGCATGGTGCGTTTCGGCAATGTATTGGGTTCGTCCGGCTCCGTTGTCCCTGTATTTGAAAAACAAATTGCTGAAGGCGGTCCGATTACCCTGACCCATCAAGACATTACCCGCTACTTCATGACCATTCCCGAAGCAGCGCAACTGGTTATCCAAGCCGGTGCAATGGGTAAAGGCGGCGACGTATTCGTCCTCGACATGGGCGAATCCGTCAAAATCATCGACCTTGCCCGTCAAATGATTGTCCTCAGCGGCCTCAAAGTCAAAGACGAGCAACACCCACACGGCGACATCGAAATCAAGATTACCGGCCTGCGCCCGGGCGAGAAACTTTATGAAGAACTGCTCATCGGCAACGAGGTACAAAAAACCACTCATCCCCGTATTATGACCGCCAGTGAAGTAATGCTTCCATGGACGCAATTATCTGACATACTGTCGGAACTCCATACTGCCTGTCTCCAAAGCGACCAAAACAGCCTGCGCCAGCTTCTGCTGCGCGCACCGACAGGCTTCGTATCTAAAGACGGTATCTGCGACTTGGTTTGGCAACAAAACAATAAGGCCGTCTGAACATTTTCAGACGGCCCGGACACCATCCCGCAAGGACTACTACATGAAAAAAACGCTCTCCCTGCTTACTCTATTCGCACTGACTGCCTGTAACAGCACGACAGTCATTCCTGGTTCAACCATCAAAACCAGAACCAAAACCATTGTTTACACCGACACCGACACCGCAGCCGACACCAACCTTGACAGCCGCGTTGCCGTTTACCCCATCACGCCCAACCTGATTGAAAAAATGCGTAAGCCGCCTGTACTTTCCCAAAACAACCAAGGTTTGGAGCAAAGCAAAAGCGCTTACCGCTACCGCATCGGCAGCGGCGACGTCCTCAATATCATGGTTTGGGCGCACTCCGACCTTAACTCCCCTATCCAGCAAAGCAACCCGCAAACCAACCAAGTCAGCCGCGGGGCCTGGGTAGATGAGGGCGGTTATATTACTTACCCGCTGGCAGGCAAAATTCAAGCCAAAGACAAAACTTTGGACGAATTGCAAAACACCCTGACCAACCTTCTGAAACGCTACATCAAAAACCCTCAAGTAGCCATCAACGTTACCGAATTCCGTTCGCAACGCATTTCAGTATCCGGTGCCATCAACCAAGCAGGTCAGCTGCCGATTACCAATATCCCGATGACCATTTTGGATGCCATCAACCAAGCAGGCGGCGTTACCCAAAGTGCCGACACCCAACACATCAAATGGACGCACAACGGCGTCGACCGCACCATCTCCCTGCAAGACATGCTGCAATACGGCGATATGTCGCAAAACCATCTTCTCAGCCATGGCGACATCGTTTACGTTCCTAACAGCAGCAACAACAAAATCTACATCATGGGCGAAGTCGGCAAACAAGCCACACTGCCGATCGGCAATCACGGCCTCAACCTGACCCAAGCGCTCGGAGAAGTCGGCGGCATGAACCAAAACTATGCTGACGCAACCGGCGTATTCGTAATCCGCCGCGCACCAGAAGACGCGGCCAAACCTATCCACATCTATCAGCTCAACCTGAAAGATGCGACTTCTTACGCATTGGGCAGCGAATTCAAACTGCGTTCGGAAGATACCGTTTACGTTACCGCCGCCCCGGTTACCCGTTGGAACCGCGTAATGTCACAAATTACCAACTCCATCAGCAACGTCAACACCCTCGACAATACGTTTAGATAAACAGTGGTTCCTGCCGTCAGACCCTTGTTTGACAGCAGGATACAAAATCACGCACAATCCAAGCTAATTACATAAACGGCATACAAAAGCCGTACACACCGCACAAACGGAAAAGCAGTATCTTATCGTCTGACTCACGTTTTTTTCAGACCATAAACCGAAAACAATATCATGTACCACAACATACTCATCGTCTGCCTAGGCAACATCTGCCGCTCCCCCACTGCAGAGCGGATCATGCAGAAAAAACTACCCGGCCATCAAATCAGCAGCGCCGGCATAAAAGCACTGGCAGGTAAGGATGCCGATTTCCAGGCCATTAAAACCGCACTCAAACACGGCGTCATCGTTGCAGGCCATACGCCACGCCAACTGACCGCCCCGATGTGCGAACAGGCCGATTTGATTCTCGTCATGGAGCCCAGTCAAATCGATATGGTGGCCGACATCCATCCGCCGGCACGCAGCAAAACCATGCTGTTTGCCCAATGGTTGCCTAAAAAAACCATACCTGACCCATACAAACAAAGCAGCGAAATGTTTGAAGCCGTTTTTGAACAGCTCAATGCTGCCGCAGACACTTGGAAAACCAAACTAAACGGAAAAACTCAACCGGTATAAAACCGGCATGAACAAGAAAGCAAGCAATGAAAAAAACGACCTACACACCTTACAGCGCAGACAACGACGAAATCGACTTCGGCCAACAGCTGCGCGTAATTTGGACAAATAAATACAAAATCCTCGCCGCCCTGCTTGCAGGCGGCATTCTTGGCGCAGCCTTCAGCCTGGCATCCACTCCGCAATACCGTGCCGACGCCATGCTGGAAATTGAAACGCGACAAAACCAAATCCTGACCGAAATCAACAGCATCTTCAACAATCAAACCACGCCGTCTGAAGCAGAAGTCGAGCTGGTTCAATCACGCTTGGTACTGGGTAAAACCGTTGACGACCTTCAGCTGGACCAAGAAGTCAAAGCCAAATATACACCCGTTATCGGCAGCCTGATGCACAACATCAGCGGCGACCCCGATCCCAAACTGACCGTCGGCAGCTTTACCGTACAAGACGAATGGTTCAACAAAACCTTCACGCTGACCGCCAAGAGCAACAAAGCCTATACCCTTACCCTGCCTGACAAACGCGTTGTAGAAGGCAAGGTCGGCGTACCTCTGAAAATCAACAATCAAACCACCCTCAAAATCGATCAAATCTTAGCCAATCCGGGTCAAGAATTTGCGTTGACCAAGTTCTCGCGCATCAGCGCCATCGAAAACATCCAAAACAAACTGGCGGTCATCAGCAAAGGTAAAACCAGCCCCATCATCAACCTTACCTTTACCGGCACTGACCCTAAACGTACCAGTGTCATCCTCAACAGCATTGCCGACAACTACGTTGCGCAAAACCGCGAACGCGACGTCCAAGTTGCATCCAGCGGTTTGGCCTTCATCAGCGAAGAATTGCCACGCTTGAAAGAAACCTTGCAAGACGCTGAAAACAAACTCAATGCCTACCGCCAACAATCAGGCTCCCTCGACATTCCGCTCGAGTCCAAAGGTGCATTGGAAAGCCTGACCGGCATCGAAACCCAAATTACCCTGCTCAAAACCGAAGAAGCAGGCTTGGCCGAGCTGTACACGCCGGAACACCCTTCCTATAAAGCCGTATTGGACAAACTTGCCGTCCTCGAGCGCGCTAAAAACAAAATCAACCAACAAATCGCCGAGTTGCCGAATACCCAACAAGAAGTTATCCGCCTGACCCGCGACGTAGAAACTAACCAAGCAACCTACGTCCAACTGTTGAGCAAACAACAAGAACTCAACATTATGAAAGCCAGTGCGCAAGGTAATGTCCGCATCGTCGATTATGCCTATGTCCCTGAAAACCCAGTTGCTCCGCGCAAAGCCGTCATCACACTCCTGAGCGCACTTGCCGCAGGCTCATTGACCGCTTTGTGGCTGATGATTCGCAACCGTATGAAAAACGGCATTACTTCGTCCGAAGAAATCGAAAACCTCAATTTGGAAGTCGTCGCTCTTGTTCCGCACTCCAAAACCCAGCAAAAACGCGACTTCTTCAAAAGCAAATTCAAGAAAACCGGTGGCCGTTCCAACTATCTGCTGGCCAGCGAAGACCGCGCCGACACGGCCGTCGAAGCCATCCGCGCCCTGCGCACCAATATCTACTTCTCCATGCTGGACGCGCCTAACAACGTCCTCATGATTACCGGTGCCGCGCCTGAAGCAGGTAAATCCTTTATCTCCGCCAACCTTGCCACCGTAATGGCGCAGTCGGGCAAACGCGTTCTGCTTATCGATACCGATATGCGCAAAGGCTACCTCGACCGACTCTTCGGCCTTACCCCCGAGTTCGGCTTGTCTGACATCCTTAACGGCAAAGCAGCTCCGGCTAAAGCCGTACAAGAAACCGGCATTGAAAACCTCCACCTCATCAGCAGCGGCAGCTATCCTAGCAATCCGTCTGAGCTTTTGATGGACAACCGTTTCAACGAGTTGCTAGCCAACGCTAGCCAACGCTACGACTACGTCATCTTGGACACGCCGCCCGTATTGGCCGTGACCGACGCCGTCATCATCGGCCAACATGCAGGCACCGTCCTGATGATCAGCCGTTATGCACATACGCGTGCACGAGAGCTTGAGGCCAGCGTTGAGCGCCTCAAACAAAACCACATCAACATCAAAGGTGTCGTCCTCAACGGCATGAAGCGCGAAGCCAACAACAGCTACGACTACTACGCCTACGATGCCTACCATTCCGGTAACAATAAATCATAAACCGAAGCAGGCCGTCTGAACTTTCAGACGGCCTAAGGCTTTTTAAACGGCACAAAATATTTTTCACAAACGCCGCCCTTGCACCCCAAAGCCGTTTGTTTTAAAGTAAGCCCCGTTCCCATATGGAAGAGAAACATGAAAATTACCGTCATCGGCGCAGGTTCGTGGG
>NZ_JBQCXF010000145.1:0-6939 GCF_051956635.1 Neisseria sp. P0022.S010
CAGCGGTTGTGGTTCCGCGCGAAGATTGCGCGGCTTTGAAAGGCGCGTTGAAGGTTGACGATACGCTTGTGGCTTTGCAAAAACTGGCGAAGGCGTGGCGTGAAAATGTGAATCCGTTTGTCTTCGGCATTACCGGCTCTTCCGGAAAAACGACGGTTAAAGAGATGTTGGCCGGCGTATTGCGTCATCGATTCGGTGATGAAGCTGTTTTGGCGACTGCCGGCAATTTCAACAATCATATCGGCTTGCCGCTGACTTTGTTGAAACTGAACGAAAAACACCGCTATGCCGTCATTGAAATGGGCATGAACCATTTTGGCGAATTGTCTTTGTTGACCCGAATTGCCGGTCCGAATGTTGCTTTGGTCAATAATGCCTTACGTGCGCATGTTGGTTGCGATTTTGATGGTGTCGGTGATATTGCCAAAGCCAAAAGTGAAATCTACGAAGGTTTGCTTTCAGACGGCATTGCGCTGATTCCGTGTGAAGATGCCAATATCGCTACATTTGAAGCTGCTACTGCACAATTGAACGCTCAGACTTTCGGCGTTGCCAGTGGCGATGTCCATGCAGAAAATATTGAGTTGAAACCGTTGTCCTGCGAATTTGATTTGGTGCGTGGTAATGAACGTGTTGCCGTGGTATTGCCAGTCCCCGGCCGTCACAATGTACATAATGCCGTAGCGGCGGCGGCTTTGGCTTTGGCGGCAGGTTTGAGCCTTGCAGAAGTTTCAGACGGCTTGAAAAATTTCAGCAATATCAAAGGCCGTCTGAATATCAAGCAAGGCATTAAAGATGCAACTTTGATTGACGATACTTATAATGCCAACCCCGACAGCATGAAAGCCGCCATTGATGTGCTCGCCGCTATGCCTGCACCGCGTATTTTTGTGATGGGCGACATGGGCGAATTGGGTGAGGATGAGGCAGCCGCCATGCACGCCGAAGTTGGCGCGTATGCACGGGATAAAGGTATCGAGGCCGCGTATTTTGTCGGCGATAACAGCGTTGAAGCGGCAGAAACATTTGGCGCGGAAGGTTTGTGGTTTGCTGACAAAGATCCGCTGATCCAAGTGTTGAGCCACGATTTACCTGAACGCGCTACTGTATTGGTCAAAGGCTCGCGCTTTATGAAGATGGAAGAAGTGGTTGAGGCATTGGCAGCAACAACCGCGTAAAAGGCCGTCTGAAATATGAAAAAGATTTTTCTATTGGCTGGTTTGCTGATTGTCGCGTTTTATGCCGGAATGAAAGTACAGGCATTTATCTATGAAGATACTTGCTTGGACTTAGGAGGCGGAAAGAATCCTGGAAACTATCCGATTTGCGTGGTAGAAAAATAATCTTACTCAACAAGGCCGTCTGAAATTTCAGACGGCATACCGATTTATTTTTAATTGGGCAATAAGCCCGCTGTAACAACAAAAACAAAAAAGGAAGCCCCATGTTTTTATGGCTCGCACATTTCAGTAACTGGTTAACCGGTCTGAATATTTTTCAATACACCACATTCCGTGCCGTGATGGCTGCGCTGACTGCGCTGGTATTTTCATTATTGTTGGGTCCGTGGACCATCCGCAAGCTGACTGCGCTTAAAGTCGGTCAAGCCGTCCGTACCGACGGCCCTCAAACCCACCTGATTAAAAACGGTACCCCAACCATGGGCGGTTCGCTGATTTTGACCGCCATTACCGTGTCCACAATCTTGTGGGGCAACTGGGCAAATCCTTATATCTGGATTCTCTTAGGAGTCTTGCTTGCTACCGGCGCACTCGGTTTTTACGACGACTGGCGCAAAGTGGTTTATAAAGACCCTAACGGCGTGTCTGCCAAATTCAAAATGGTGTGGCAGTCCAGCGTTGCCATTATTGCCGGTTTGGCATTGTTCTACCTTGCGACAAATTCCGCCAACAATATCCTGATTGTTCCCTTCTTCAAACAAGTTGCTTTGCCGCTTGGTGTCGTCGGCTTCTTGGTATTGTCCTACCTGACCATCGTCGGCACATCCAATGCCGTTAACCTGACCGACGGTTTGGACGGCTTGGCCGCATTCCCCGTTGTACTTGTCGCCGCCGGCCTTGCTATCTTTGCTTATGCCAGCGGACACTCCCAATTTGCCCAATACCTGCAATTGCCTTACGTTGCCGGTGCAAACGAAGTGGTAATTTTCTGTACCGCCATGTGTGGCGCGTGTCTCGGCTTTTTGTGGTTTAACGCCTATCCGGCACAAGTCTTTATGGGCGACGTCGGCGCACTCGCGCTTGGCGCGGCGCTTGGTACCGTTGCCGTCATCATCCGCCAAGAATTTGTCCTCGTCATTATGGGCGGCCTGTTTGTTGTTGAAGCCATTTCCGTTATGTTGCAAGTCGGTTGGTACAAACGCACCAAAAAACGCATCTTCCTGATGGCGCCGATTCATCACCATTACGAACAAAAAGGCTGGAAAGAAACCCAAGTCGTCGTCCGTTTCTGGATTATTACCATCGTCTTGGTGCTGATTGGTTTAAGTACCCTCAAAATCCGCTAAATCTCCAAAGGCCGTCTGAAACTTTCAGACGGCCATTATGTAAGGTAAGCATGCTTGCCTGAATCTTATGTCTCAAAATAAATCCCGCAATAATCCACACAGAAAGTCCCCAAACATGTACCAATCTTTCGGCGGCGCAACCGGCATCCGCACCCTGACCGACCGTTTCTACGACTTAATGGAACTTGAGCCGCAATACCAAGCCTTGCGCCAAATGCACGGCGAAGACATGACCCTGATACGCGAAAAGCTCTACGAATTTTTCAGCGGCTGGCTCGGCGGTCCGCAACTTTTTGTCGAAAAATACGGCCATCCCCAACTGCGCGCCCGCCATATGCCTTTTGCCGTCAACGTACAAGTCCGCAACGAATGGATAGCCTGCTTTGCCCAAGCCATGAGCGAACTGGACATCGACAAAGCACTTGCCGAACCGGTGTTAATCCAAGTTTTTGCCATGGCAGATTGGTGTCGTAACCAAAACGAAGACGGTATCGAACCGCCTATGCCGCCAATGGCGGTTGACCCATGGGTGCACGCACCGGAATTGCAGCAGATTTTAGCCAGCTATGATGTCAACGGATTTTTTGAGGAATTTGCTAGTTAAGGCCGTCTGAAAAAACTAGGATAAAATAGAAACAATAATTTGAAAGAAATGGATTTTAAAATGAATAAATTATTAAAAAAAATGATGGTAGCCCTATTGTCTTTGGGCTTGGTACAAGTGGTTTCAGCAGATAATGTGCCGGATTTTAAGGAAATGCTTCAAGCTGCGGAGCAAGGAGATGCAGATGCCCAATATAATTTGGGTGTGATGTATGCAAATGGGCGAGGAGTCCGTCAAGATGATGCACAAGCAGTGCAGTGGTATCGCAAGGCGGCAGAACAAGGGGATGCAGAAGCCCAATTTAATTTGGGTGTGATGTATGCCGATGGGCGAGGAGTCCGTCAAGATGATGCACAGGCAGTGCAGTGGTATCGTAAGGCGGCAGAGCAAGGGGTTGCTCAAGCACAATTGAATTTGGGCGTGCTGTATGCCGATGGGCGAGGAGTCCCTAAAGACGATGCACAGGCGGTGCAGTGGTATCGCAAGGCTGCGGAACAAGGGTATGCAGAAGCCCAAAATAATTTGGGTCTGATGTATTACCAAGGGAGGGGAGTGTATAAAGACGATGCACAGGCGGTGCAGTGGTATCGCAAGGCGGCAGAACAAGGGAATGCAGCAGCCCAATTTAATTTGGGTAATATGTATACCGATGGGCGAGGAGTCCCTAAAGACGATGCACAGGCGGTGCATTGGTATCGTAAGGCGGCAGAACAAGGGTATGCTCAAGCACAATTTAATTTGGGTAATATGTATGTCGATGGGCGAGGAGCTCGTCAAGACTATGCACAGGCGGTGCATTGGTATCGTAAGGCGGCAGAGCAAGGATATGCAGAAGCCCAATATAATTTGGGAGTAGTGTATGTCAACGGACAAGGTGTTCGTCAGGATCATAAGATTGCCAAAGAGTGGTTTGGTAAGGCTTGTGATAACGGGCTACAACAAAGTTGTGATGCTTATCGAGAATTGAATCAGGCAGGATATTGAATCCTTATTCAAAGGCCGTCTGAAAAAACTAGGACAAACCAAAATGACTTTTCAAAACAAAAAAATCCTTGTCGCCGGACTTGGCGGCACGGGTATTTCCATGATTGCCTATCTGCGCAAAAACGGCGCGGAGGTTGCCGCGTATGATGCGGAGCTGAAACCGGAGCGCGTGTCGCAAATCGGTAAGATGTTTGACGGGCTGGTGTTTTATACAGGCTGTCTGAAAGATGCGCTGGACAACGGTTTCGATATTCTGGCGCTCAGTCCCGGCATCAGTGAGCGGCAGCCGGATATCGAGGAGTTCAAGCAAAACGGCGGGCGCGTGTTGGGCGACATTGAATTGCTGGCGGATATTGTGAACCGTCGCGGCGACAAGGTGATTGCGATTACCGGCAGCAACGGCAAAACCACGGTAACGAGCTTGGTCGGCTATCTCTGCATCAAGTGCGGGCTGGATACCGTTATCGCGGGCAATATCGGTACGCCGGTTTTGGAGGCGGAATTGCAGCGCGAAGGCAAAAAGGCCGACGTGTGGGTGTTGGAGCTTTCCAGCTTCCAACTGGAAAACACCGAAAGCCTGCGCCCGACTGCGGCGACGGTGCTGAACATTTCCGAAGACCATCTCGACCGCTACGACGACCTGCTCGACTACGCGCATACCAAAGCCAAGATTTTCCGTGGCGATGGCGTGCAGGTTTTAAATTCAGACGACGTGTTCTGCCGCGCCATGAAGCGCGCCGGGCGCGAGGTGAAATGGTTTTCGTTGGAACACGAAGCCGATTTTTGGTTGGAACGCGAGACGGGTCGTCTGAAACAAGGCAATGAGGATTTGATTGCCACGCAAGACATCCCGCTGCAAGGCTTGCACAACGCCGCCAACGTTATGGCTGCCGTTGCCTTGTGCGAAGCCGTCGGTTTGCCGCGCGAAGCATTGCTCGAACACGTCAAAACCTTCCAAGGCCTGCCGCACCGCGTGGAAAAAATCGGTGAGAAAAAAGGCGTGGTGTTCATCGACGACAGCAAAGGCACGAACGTCGGTGCGACTGCCGCCGCGATTGCCGGTTTGCAAAATCCGCTATTCGTCATTTTGGGCGGCATGGGCAAAGGGCAGGACTTCACGCCCCTGCGCGATGCGCTTGCCGGTAAGGCAAAAGGCGTGTTCCTGATTGGCGTCGATGCGCCGCAAATCCGCCGCGATTTGGACGGCTGCGGTCTGAATATGACCGACTGCGCCACTTTGGAAGAAGCCGTTCAGACGGCATACGCTCAAGCCGAAGCGGGCGATATTGTGCTGCTCAGCCCCGCCTGCGCGAGCTTTGATATGTTCAAAGGCTATGCACACCGTTCGGAAGTGTTTATCGAAGCGTTTAAGGCTTTGTGAGGTCGTCTGAAACATGAAAAGAGGGTTGAAAATCAGTTTGGCGGCGGTTTTGCTTTTGACAGTCGCTGCCGGAGTGGTTTGGTATTCCATGCCCATCCGTTCCGAGCAGACCGTTGCGACATCAGGCGAGTCATCCGTTGCCGAGTCAAGCGAAACGCCGTTGCCTGAAGATGCAGTTATCGACAGATTGGTTGTGCATAAAAGCAAACGCACCATGTCGGCGTACTCGCAAGGCAGGCTGCTGAAAACCTATCCCATTTCGTTGGGCAAGCAACCGGTCGGGCATAAACAGTTTGAAGGCGACGGCAAAACGCCCGAAGGGAAGTACCGCATCAATGAACGTAATCCCAACAGCGGCTATCATAAAAACCTCGGCGTTTCCTACCCCAACGAATCCGACAAAGCCTACGCGGCGGCACAAGGTAAAAGCCCGGGCGGGCTGATTAAAATCCACGGCATGAAAAATGGCTGGGGTTTTATCGGTAAAAAACACCTGCAAAAAGACTGGACCAATGGCTGCATCGCAGTCACGGACGAAGAAGTCGACGAACTCTACCGCAGCGTAAAACACAATGCGGAAATTGAGATTCTGCCGTAAACCATGTGCGACATTGCTTCAAAGGTCGTCTGAAAACGTCAAGGCGGTTTCAGACGACCTTTTTGCAGCAGCGGCAAACTTGTTCTTTGCCTTATCCGGTGTTACTGTTTCTTAAAAATTGCCTATGCGGGCAAACGGCGAAAAGGCGGGCAGCCATGCCTGACCGACAAAACGTGTGTTCATCAATCCGAAAGGAAAACCCATGAATTTTCAAGACTACATCCGTTACGATGCCGTTGGTTTGGCAGAGCTGATCCGCAAAAAAGAAGTGTCCGCCGATGAAGTGTTGCAGGCTGCTTTAAACCGCTTGGACGAAGTCAATCCCAAGCTCAATCTGTTGGCGCACGATTTGCGCGAACGCGCGGCAGCGTGGCAGGGGTCGTCTGAAAATGCCGATACGCCGCTGTCGGGCGTGCCGTTTTTGCTCAAAGACCTGCTGGCGGATTGGGAAGGCGCGCCGACATGGTCGGGATCGCGCATGATGCAGCATTACATTGCCAAGCAAAACAGCGATTTGACCCAAGCCTATCTCGATGCGGGGCTGCGCGTGTTCGGTAAAACCACCACGCCCGAATGGGGCGCATATGCCGTTACCGAAACCGAAATTTACGGTATCACGCGCAATCCGTGGCATTTGGATTACACCGCAGGCGGCAGCAGCGGAGGCGCGGCGGCGGCAGTGGCTTCGGGCGTCGTACCCGCAGCGCACGGCAGCGACGGCGGCGGCTCCATCCGCTTACCCGCGCACAACTGCGGCGTGTTCGGGCTGAAACCCACGCGCGGCCGCAGCAGTTACGCGCCGAACGCATCGGAGGCATGGCAAGGCTTGGTATGCGACCATGTGT
>NZ_JBQCXF010000146.1:0-6891 GCF_051956635.1 Neisseria sp. P0022.S010
TTTCCGGCGGACAGCGGCAGCTCGTCATGTTTGCCCAAGTCATGCTGCGCCGCCCCGAAATCCTGATGCTGGACGAACCGGTCAGCGCGCTGGATATGCACCACCAGTTGAACCTCTTGGAGCGCGTAGTGCAATACACGCACGAACACAATCTGGTTACGCTGATGGTCTTGCACGATTTGAGCCTCGCCGCGCAGTTTTCAGACGGCGTGATTCTGCTCGGCGAAGGCAAAGTACAGGCGCAGGGCGCGCCGCAGGACGTGTTGCAGGCGGACATGATAGGCAGGCTGTACAAAGTGGACATCGAACTCTTATACGACAGCAAGGGCCTGCCCGTTATCCGCCCGATGCGGCAGAGTGCGTAACCTAACCGCTTCTGAAATGTCGGATTTGAGCATCCGGCCTGCGAATTCCCTGCAACTCATTCCCTCTCCCATGGGAGAGGGTTAGGGAGAGGGCGGTAAGCCCAAGGCTTGCCTCTCCGACTCATCAGCCCGACCCATATTTTTATCCTTAGAAAGGACTTCTCCATGAAAAAATCCCTCTTCCTCCTCATGCTGACCGCGTCCCTTAGCGCATACGCCGCCAACCACGAAGTCAAAATGCTTGACAACGGCAAAGACGGCAGCATGGTGTTCGAACCCGGCTACGTCAACGCCAAAGTCGGCGACACCGTAACCTTCAAAGCCACCAACAGCGGCCACTGGGTACAAAGCAAAGCCCTGCCCGAGGGCGTTGCCGACTTCCTCTCCGAAGACGGCAAAGACTTCACCCTCAAGCTCGACAAAGAAGGCGTGTACGTCTATACCTGCCCGCCGCACCGCATGATGAACATGAGCGGCGTGATTCAGGTCGGCAAGCCGGTGAACAAAGCCAAAGCGCAAGCCGTTGTCGATGAAATGGAAAACCGCGCCATGCAAAGCAAAGGCCGTCTGAAAAAATACATGGCGCAAGTGAAATAAACGCGTTTATACCTGCATTAAAGGCTGTCTGAAACCTTTCAGACGGCCTTTTTCCTTTGCGTAAAACACGCATCAAAGCTATATCTTCCGTTTCAGTTTCCGATAAAATAGGCCTATTCCGACACAAGACCCGTAAGCATGATACGCCGCCTTTACGCCACGCTGTGGCACCTCGCCCCCTTCCTGATCCGCCGCCACCTGCGCCGCCGCGCCCTCAAATCCCCAGCCTATCTCGAGCATTGGGACGAGCGTTTCGGGCAGGCGTATCCCAATCCCGTGCAACGCCCGATTTGGATACACGCCGTATCCGTCGGCGAAACGCGTGCGGCCGAACCTTTGGTGCAGGCATTACGCCGCCATTTTCCCGATTCGCCGTTTCTGATTACCCAAATGACGCCGACCGGCCGCGCCACCGCGCAATCTCTGTTCCCCGATGCGCAATGCCGTTACCTGCCCTACGACAAATCCGAATGGGTCGCCCGATTTTTAGCCGAACACCGCCCCATCTGCGGCATTTTGATGGAAACCGAAATCTGGCCCAACCTGATGCACGGCTGCAAAAAAGCAGGTATTCCCCTCTTTCTGGCCAACGCGCGCCTCTCCGAAAAATCCCAACGCGGCTATCTTAAAATCCGCAAGTTGGTCGAGCCTGCCATGCAGACCCTCTCCGGCTGCTTTGCCCAAACCGCCGCCGATGCCGAACGCCTGCACCTCATCGGCGCATCCAACGTCCACGTCTGCGGCAACACCAAATACGACATCGCGCCCCCCAACGACTCGCGTCCGCTTGCCGCCGCCTTTAAAGAACGCATCGGCGCACGAGCCGTCGTCGTCTGCGCCAGCACGCGCGTGTATAAAGGCACAGACGAAGCCGAGCTGCTCCTCAAAGCATGGCAGGGCTACCGCGGCAATGCCTTGCTGGTCATCGTCCCGCGCCACCCTGAAAACTTTCAGACGGCCTACGATATCGCCAAATCGCTTGGTTATACCGTGCAAAAACGCAGCGACGGACAACCCGTTTCCCCCAACACACAGGTTTGGATAGGCGACAGCATGGGCGAACTTGCCGCCTACTATCTCAGCGCAGACATTGCCTTCGTCGGCGGCAGCCTCGTCGATGCCGGCTGTCAAAACATCATCGAACCCATAGCCTGCCGCGTCCCCACCCTCTTCGGCTACTCCAACTACAACTTCGCCCAAGCCTGCAAAGGCGCAGTCGAAGCCAAAGCCGCCGTCCGCGTCGAAACCGCCGAAGCCTGGTACAGAACCACGCGCCAATACCTCGACGACGAAACGCTGCGCCAACAGCTGATCAGCCACACCGAGCAATTCATTTCGCAACACCAAGGCGCCAGTGCCAAAATTGCCAAAGCGATTGCAGATTGTTTGAATCAGCGTTAAACAATAAAAAACCGCCCGTTCATGACAAACAGGCGGAAACTGAGAAACAGTTTTTTGTTTTCAGCCGTTTAATTGACTAAGAGCAGGAACAGGGTTAAGATAATCCTAACGACTGTCCGCAGTCTCAGCCATGAACGACCTTTCGGCTTGGTTCGTTTCATGTTGAAACTCTCCTTTCTAGGGAGGTTCAAATAAAACAGCCCCACTGCCATGGGGCTGTTTCACTACCTAGCCCCGCAACAATTATACCCAAACTTCCTAAAATCATTCCAAACAAATTTCCACTGAAAAGGCCGTCTGAAACCCCAATGTTTTGGGTTTCAGACGGCCTTTTCTCAACCTACAAACTTAACGTCCTGCTTTCAACACGCGGCGTGCAAACACGAACATACCGAAGACAAAAAACGCCAAGCCCAGCCATTTGGCGGCCGTATCCCAGTTTTCCAAGCTCAGGGCCAAAGGCGCATCCGAACCGCCGTTGGTTACGGAGAAGGCAATGATAAACGCCATAATCACACCGATCAGGCTCTCGCCGACAATCAAACCGGCGGAGAACAGCGTACCGATACGTTCCGCATTTTTCAGACGGCCTTCACGGTTTTCCTGACGGCGGGCGATAACGGATTTCAACACCGCCGCCAATACCGCGCCGATTACAATCGGCATATTCACAGACGGCGGCAGGTAAATGCCCATGCCCACGGCCAATACCGGCAAAGCGCGCTTGCCGCCGGAAGATTTGCGCAATGTGAAATCGACCGCAATCAACGCCACGCCGATGCCCACGCCGGTGAAAATATAATCCCATTGCAGATTGTGCGAGAAAATACCTTGGGCGATGGTGGTCATCAAAGTTGCCTGAGGCGCGGCAAGGGCTTGGGCCGCATCCATGCCTTCACGCGGCATCGCGCCGGTAAAGCCGTAGGCTTCATACAAAAGCTCCAACACAGGCGAAATCACCAATGCGCCGACAACGCAGCCGACAATCAGCGCGACCTGCTGTTTCCAAGGCGTTGCCTTTACCAGATAACCCGTTTTCAAATCCTGCAGGTTGTCATTGGAAATCGAAGCCACACAAATCACAGACGCGCCGCAAAACAGCGTCAACGCCAGCAGGAATTTGCGGTTTGCCTCGTCCGCCATCAAGCCGCTGGATTCGCCGACCAGCAGCAACACCAGCGAAATAATAACGATAGAGACGATGCCCACACCCGAAATCGGGCTGGAAGACGAACCGACCAAACCGGCCATATAACCGCAAGCCGCGGCCACCAAAAAGCCGATAATCGAAGCCAGCAACGTACATACGACCACCAACAGCCAAGCCAAACCGCCGGAAATATGCGAGTCGCCGATAAAGTGGAAGAAGGACACGCCCAACACCAGCATCATCGCCAACACCCAGGCAATCATCGCCTTAGGCGACAAATCCTGTTCCGTGCGCTCGGTCATCTGCGCGCCGCCGAAATTACGGAAAGACAGGCGCATGCCCTCGACCATCGGTTTCATCAAAGTCAACAGCGTCCAAATAGCCGCGATACCGATCGTACCCGCGCCGATAAAACGGACTTTTTCCTTCCACAAAGACATCGCAAAAGGAATCATCTCCATATCGGCAGGTTGCGGAATATGCGCCGACAGATAAGGCACGGCCACGCCCCAGGCAATCGAAATACCCAGCAAAATCGCGATACCGCCGGTCAGGCCGACCAAATAGCCCGCGCCCAGCAAAGCCAGTGAAAAGCCCATCGGCACTTGAAACACCGACGCGCCGCCTTTAAACCAAAAGCTCGCGCTGTCCGCCACCACGCGCAAACCGCTTGCGCAGAAGCTCATCAAACCGGCCAAAGCGCCGCCCGACATCAACTCCTTGATACCGCTGCCGCCTTCCTGTTGGTCCGCATCATGGTCGCCGACCTTCAAAATCTCAGCCGCCGCCACGCCTTCCGGATAAGGCAAATCGCTTTTCACCACCATCGCATAACGCAAAGGCACAGTGAAAATCACGCCCAAAATACCGCCGGACATACACAGCAGCGTTGTCTGCCAAAACGGAAAGCCCGCCCAATAACCGGCCATCAGCAAACCCGGCAGAATAAAAATAATACTGGAGAGCGTCCCCGCGGCCGAAGCCTGAGTCTGCACCATATTATTTTCCAGAATATTACTGCCTTTAAAAAACTTCAAAACCGCCATCGAAATCACCGCAGCCGGAATCGAAGACGCAAAAGTCAAGCCCACCTTCAAGCCCAAATACACATTGGATGCCGTAAAAATCACCGTAATCAACGCGCCGAGTATCATCCCCCGCAACGTCAGCTCACGGAAACTCGCATAAGGATCAACCGCCTGTTTCATAGAAATATTCCTGTATCAGGTAAACAATCAAATCAAAACTTTTCAGACGGCCTTTTGATACATCCATCAGGCCGTCTGAAAAACCTCTCTTTTGCCATTTTAATAAACTATCCGAATACACGCAAAAGCCCTATTTATTTTCATTTGCCGCCAAACCATAAAATCATATCGATACAGACGTTTGGGGCAGTTTGACGGTTTCAGGTAAAATAACGCCACATTCATCAACCGTTCAGAAAGCCGCCGTCATGTATTCACTCGTCCGCCCCATCCTGTTCCGTTTCGATGCGGAAAAGGCCCATCATTTCACGCTCAACAGTTTGCGTACCGCCGAAAAATTCGGCCTGCTGCCCAAAGTGGACAGCCACACCCGGCCAACCGAGCTGATGGGTTTGCAGCTGCCCAATCCGGTCGGCTTGGCGGCGGGTTTGGACAAAAACGGCGAGTGCATCGATGCGTTTGCCGCTTTGGGTTTCGGCTTTGTCGAAATCGGCACGGTAACGCCCAAGCCGCAGCCGGGCAATCCGCAGCCGCGCCTTTTCCGAGTTCCCGAACACCAAGGCATCATCAACCGCATGGGTTTCAACAACCACGGCATCGATGCGATGATCCGCAACATTGAAAACAGCCGCTTTAAAGGCATTTTGGGCATCAACATCGGTAAAAATGCCGTTACACCGATTGAAAACGCGGCCGACGATTATCTGATTTGCCTGGAAAAAGCCTACGCCCACGCGAGTTACATCACGGTCAATATTTCCTCCCCCAATACGAAAAACCTGCGCGCCTTGCAAGGCGGCGACGAGTTGAGCGCATTGTTGGAAGCCTTGAAAAACAAACAGGCGCAACTGGCGGCAGCGCATGGCAAATATGTGCCGCTGGCGGTCAAAATCGCGCCGGATTTGGATGAAGCGCAAATCGACGACATCGCCCATGTGGTCAAATCCGTAGAGATGGACGGCATCATCGCCACCAACACGACCATCGACAAATCCAGCTTGGGCAGCCATCCGCTCGTAGGTGAACAAGGCGGCTTGAGCGGCTTGCCCGTGCGCGAGAAAAGCAATCAAGTGTTGAAACTTTTGGCAGAACGCATTGACGGCAAGCTGCCGATTATCGGCGTCGGCGGCATCATGAACGGCGCGGACGCGGCAGAAAAAATCCGCTTGGGTGCCAGTGCGGTTCAGGTGTACAGCGGTTTGATTTATCGCGGCCCCGAATTGATTAAAGAGTGTTTGGCTGCGTTGAAATAATACTTTCCCAAAAACAAGGCCGTCTGAAATCTTTCAGACGGCCTTTTGATGTGCGTTCATTCTTCAAACAGATTGCCTTGTGCCAATAAGGTTTTGACCGGTGCGAAATCGCGGCGGTGTTCCGGCAATACGCCGTATTGTTTCAATGCGGCCAAATGTTGCGCCGTGCCGTAGCCTTTGTGCCGGTCAAACCCGTATTGCGGATAGCGTTTCGCCAATTCATACATTTCTGCGTCGCGCGCGGTTTTGGCCAAAACCGAAGCGGCGGAGATTTCGATGATTTTGCTGTCGCCTTTGACCACTGCTTCGGCAGGGACATTCAAATCTTTCGGCACGCGGTTGCCGTCTATCCACACTTTGTCGGGAGCGACCGACAGCCCCTCGATGGCGCGCTTCATCGCGGCCATGGTTGCGTGCAGGATGTTCAGTCTCAAGATTTCGTCGGGGTCGGCAAAGGCAATGTTCCACGCAACCGCCTGTTCCTTAATCATCTGCGCCAACATATCGCGCTTTTTTTCGCTCAGTTTTTTTGAGTCGGTCAAACCCGGCAGGTCAAAATGTTCCGGCAAAATCACTGCCGCCGCAAATACGCTGCCGACCAAAGGGCCGCGCCCCGCCTCGTCCACGCCTGCGCTTAAAACCGTCGCCATTTCTTCACCGCCTGTCTGATTCAAAGCCGCCATTATATCCGCTTGCGGCAGAGAAATTCTGCAATAGTTCAAACCATTGGGAAACAGTTCAAATTTCATCTGCTTTACCAATCAGTTATAATTTACATCCCCACATACCAATACGTCTTACAACATGCCTGCCCAATCCGAACGCCTCCATTTTTCCGAACGCTGGCTCAACGCCTACGAACGCTACCGCTATCGCCGCCATATCCACGCCTTCCGCCTCGGCTTGGCAATCGTGTT
>NZ_JBQCXF010000147.1:0-6862 GCF_051956635.1 Neisseria sp. P0022.S010
GATTAGGTTTTGAAATGCCCGTAAGACAGGCAGATATGCTTGTCTTACGGGCATTTTATTTTCAGACGGCCTTCGATCTTGCGTTGCAGTTGCGGTAGAAGGCGATCAGACCGTTGGTGGAGCTGTCGTGTGCAGGCGTGCCGCGTTCGAGTTCGGGTTCGATGGTTTTGGCCAGCTCTTTACCGTATTCCACGCCCCATTGGTCGAAGGGGTTGATACGCCAAATCACGCCTTGAACGAAAGTACGATGTTCGTAAGCAGCCATCAGCATGCCGAGGTTGAAAGGCGTCAGGCTGTCGATGAGCAGGCTGTTGCTCGGACGGTTGCCGGGGAATTCTTTTTGCGGTGCAAGGCGGTCGCGTTCGTCTTGGGGTAGGGCGGCCAATTCGATTTGCACTTCGTCTAAGGTTTTGCCTTTCATCAGCGCTTCGGCTTGGGCGAAGGCGTTGGCAACGGTAAAGCGGTGTTGGCGGTGGTTGCCGTAGATTGTGGTCATGGGGACGATGAAATCAACGGGAATCAGACGCGTACCTTGGTGCAGAAGCTGGAAGTAGGCATGTTGGCAGTTGACGCCTTCATCACCAAAGACAATGCCGCCGGTGGTGCAGGAAACGGGTTGGCCGTCTGAAGTACGCTGTTTGCCGAGGCTTTCCATATCGAGTTGGTTGAGCCATGGGGTAAAGAGGCGCATGTTGTGGCTGTATGGGACAACGGTTTGGCCGTCTGAATGTTGGAAGTTGTTGTACCAAACGTTGATGAGTGCCATCAGGACGGGAATATTGCGGCGGAATGGCGTTTCGAAGAAATGGGTATCCATCGCGTGTGCGCCAGCCAGCATTTTGCGGAACGCTTTTTCGCCGACGGCAACCATCAGTGGCAGGCCGATGGGCGACCAGACGGAATAGCGGCCGCCGACCCAGTCGGACATGGCGAAAACTTTGTCGGGGGAGATACCGAAGTTTTGGGCTGCGGCCACATCGGCGGAAATGGCGCAGAAGTGGCGGTAGATGCCGGAATCAGGCAAACCTGCATCACGGTACCAAGTACGCGCCGCATAGGCATTGAGCAGGGTTTCCGGTGTGCGGAATGATTTACTGGCAATGCTGAATACGGTGGTTTCGGGGTTGAGGCCGAGAAGGGTTTGGGTCAGGTCGGCATCATCGGAGTTGCTGACAAAGTGGACGCGGATGTTTTGCCAATAAGGCTGCAGCGCCTGTGTGGCCATGCGCGGGCCTAAATCGGAGCCGCCGATGCCGATGTGAACCAAATCGGTAATGGGTTTGCCGGTAATGCCTGCGTGGGTGCCGTCTAAAAGTTGGCGTGCGAATTCGAGGGTGCGGTTGAGTTCGTGATGAACTTTGGACACGATGTTTTCGCCGTCGACGTAAACAGGTTTGGCATTGGCAGGTAGGCGTAGGGCGGTGTGGAGGACGGCGCGGTGTTCGCTGGTGTTGATTTTTTCGCCGCTGCTCATGGCCTGCATATATTGTGGCAAATCGGCTGCTTCGGCCAGTTGGCACAATAAATCAAGGGTATTTTCATCCAGACGGTTTTTGCTGTAATCAAATAACAAGCCGTGCAGAATTTCGTGCATATTGTTGAAACGTTCGGCATCTGCGGCGAAGCGTTCGCGCAGGGTAACGTGTTGAGTAGCGGCATGATGGGCTTCCAAGGCCTGCCATGCGTCTGAGTATGCGGTCATCTCGTTTCCTTAGTATGTAACGGTAAAATAAGCAGGATAGATAGGTATTTCCTGCTTTTTTGTAGTGGCTTGTAGTTTAACAAATTTGAACAGGTTTTGGGAGATGGCGGGGGTGGTTTTGTTTAAGGAATGTATGCAAAATGCAATAGAAACGGTTGATTATCATCAAGTTTCTGTAAAAAAGGGGGTATGACACCGATGTCTGCTGTGTTATCCTATGTAACATTATTGAAATCTTGTCGGGACGGGTCCGTAAGATGGCTACAATTTATGATGTCGCTGCTTATGCCGGGGTATCTCCCAAGACGGTCAGCCGGGTGATTAACGGCGATGCGTCGGTCAGTGATAAAACCCGTTCCAAAGTAGAAACAGCGATTGCTGCTTTGGGCTATATCCCGTCTTCTGCGGCGCGGATTATGCGGTCACACCGTTCCGGATTGGTCGGTCTGATTACCGGCGCCATTTCGCGGACAGGCGAGAATACGGGCGGGCACGGTATACCGGATATGTTCTTGATTAAGGGCATTCAGCAGCAGATTCGTGCACAAGGCAAGATTTTGATGATTGCCGACATCGACAACAAGCCGGGTCAGCCCGGTCAGATGGAGCCGCTGATTCGTACCTTTATGGAGCATCGTGCCGAGGGGATTTTATATGTGGCAGGTTTCCATCAGGAAGTATTGCTGCCGGAAGTGCCCAACCGTTGTCCGATGGTGTTGGTCAACTGTTTTGATTTGGCAGGTACACCGTCGGTTTTGCCGGATGACGAAGCAGGGCAGTATGGCTTGGTGCACCGGGTTATCCAAAGCGGACACAAACGGATTGCTTATGTGACTTTGCAGCCGGGCGTGGAAGCGACGAGATTGAGATTGGCCGGATACCGCCGTGCTTTGGCGGATGCGGATATTGTCTTCGATCCTGATTTGGTGCAAACTGGTTATCCTGACTTCAGCAATGACAGCGGATCTTTGATTTCGGCTATTTTGAAACTGTTGTCTTTGCCGCTTCCGCCGACGGTAATTTGCTGCGGCAACGATGAAATGGCCGTGCGCGTGTACGGGATTTTGAGGACGCGCGGTGTGCGGGTTCCCGAGCAAGTTTCGGTTGCCGGCTATGATAACCACAGCGCGATTGCGGAGATGCTGTTTCCGCCGTTGACCAGTACCGAGCTGCCTTATCTGCGTATGGGCGCGATGGCGGCGGATTTGCTGTTTCAATACATTGAACACCCGACCGGCTCGGTTCAGCCAGTCAAGGTCGTTGGGGAAACCATCTGGCGTCAGTCTGTGATTAATAAATAGTTTCAGACGGCCTGAAAATAAGCTTTAAACAACACAAACACACATCAAAATAAGAATCATGTAAACGGTCAAAATAAAGGCCGTCTGAAAACGGAGTTGCCTCAGTAAAAAGGGCAGCCCAAATACAATAAAAGCGTCATACCGCTGAAATTGGAGTTTGTTGTTTCCATAGTTTATTACCCAGGAGTAGCCTTCCTATGAAAATCTCCCCACAAGTGGCGATGACACTTCGCCAGATTATGCTGATGAACTTCGGTTTCTTCGGTATTCAATATAGCTTCGGGTTGCAGCAAACTGCGATTAATCCGATTTTCAGCTTTCTTCATGCCGACCCGAGCCAGTTGCCAATTTTGAATATGGCAGGTCCGATTACCGGTTTGCTGGTGCAGCCGATGATTGGTGCGATGAGTGACCGCACTTGGGTGCCGGGATTAGGCCGCCGCCGTCCGTATTTCTTGATCGGCGCCATCGGTTGCAGCCTCTGCCTCTTTATTTATCCGCACGTTACCGCCTTGTGGGTGGCCGTATTGCTGCTGTGGCTCTTGGACATCAGCAACAACACGGCAATGGAACCTTTCCGTGCCTTTATTGCCGATACCGTTCCTGAACACCAGCAATCCACCGGTTTCTTGATGCAGTCTGTGTTTACCGGCTTGGGCATTACCCTGGCCAACGTTTCCCTCTATATCTTTCAACAAATCGGCTGGTTGCAACAAACTTCCGAAGCGGGCATTCCGTATTGGGTATTCGGTTCGTTTTATATTGGTGCGGTCTGCTCCATCGGTTCGGTTTTGGTTACCGTTTTATCAACGGCCGAACGCGAGCCCAGCCCTGAAGAAATGGCGGCCATTAAAGCCCAGCCGAGCGGTCCGGCCCATGCTGTTAAAGATATTGTCGTTGCCGTGCGCGAAATGCCGACTGCCCTGTGGCAGCTGGCCTTGGTGTATCTCTTCCAATGGTACGCGCTCTTCATCTACTGGCAATATATTTCCCACAGTATCGTCCAATCCGTCTGGGACTCGACCGTTGAAAATACCGAAGCGTATAGCCAAGCGGTTGCATGGACCGGCCTGGTAAACGGTTTCTACAACGTGGTAACCTTTATCTCCGCCTTCGGCCTGATGTGGATGGCGCGCAAATACGCCGCCAAATATGTTCACGCCTTTGCCGTAACCCTTGCCGCGCTGGCCTTGCTCACCATTCCGCACATCGGCAACAAATACCTGATGTTTGCGCCGATGATTGGTTTCGGTGTCGGTTGGGCAAGTATGATGGGCGTGCCGTTTATGATTGTGGTCGGCTCTATCCCTAAAGAACGTTACGGCGTGTACATGGGTATTGTGAACATGATGATTGTGATTCCTATGCTGATTGAAACCGTATCTTTCGGCTGGGTGTACAAAACCTTCTTGGGTTCAAACCCTGCCAACGCGATGACTTTTGCAGGTGTTTCCCTGGCTATTGCCGCTGCATTGACCTTAACCATTAAAACTGCGGCCAAACCGGCTACTGCAGAATAACGAAGTTTTGATTTAAAACCAAAATAAAAAGGCCGTCTGAAACATGAAAGGGTTTCAGACGGCCTTTTTGGTCGAAACAAATCATATTTGCCAACTTGATTCGGTAAGCCTTATTGTTGCTGCACTACCGTTCATCACTCAAATTGGCTATGACTGCCGATTTTGCTTTACAATATCCTTCTTTAATTGATTTCGTTTTACCATCCTGATGACAGAACACATTTCCGCTCCAAGTCCATCTCCTATCGGCGAAGACTACCTGCTGTTAGGTCAGTACGCCGAACGCGCCTATCTCGAATACGCCATGAGCGTGGTCAAAGGCCGCGCGCTGCCTGAAGTTTCAGACGGCCAGAAACCTGTACAACGGCGTATTTTGTTTGCCATGCGCGATATGGGTTTGACGGCGGGCGCGAAGCCGGTGAAGTCGGCGCGCGTGGTCGGCGAAATTTTGGGTAAATACCATCCGCACGGCGACAGTTCCGCCTATGAAGCGATGGTGCGTATGGCGCAGGATTTTACCTTGCGCTACCCCTTAATCGACGGCATCGGCAACTTCGGTTCGCGCGACGGCGACGGGGCGGCGGCGATGCGTTACACCGAAGCGCGGCTGACGCCGATTGCGGAATTGCTGTTGTCCGAAATCAATCAGGGGACGGTGGATTTCGTGCCGAACTACGACGGTGCGTTTGACGAACCGCTGCACCTGCCAGCACGTCTGCCTATGGTCTTGCTCAACGGCGCGTCAGGCATTGCAGTGGGCATGGCGACCGAAATTCCGTCACACAATTTGAACGAAGTCACGCAGGCGGCGATTGCGCTGTTGAAAAAGCCGACGCTGGAAACCGCCGACCTGATGCAGTACATTCCCGCGCCCGATTTTGCCGGCGGCGGTCAAATCATCACGCCGGCGGACGAATTGCGCCGGATTTACGAAACCGGCAAAGGCAGCGTGCGCGTGCGTGCGCGTTACGAAATCGAGAAGCTGGCGCGCGGACAATGGCGCGTGATTGTGACCGAGCTGCCGCCTAACACCAATTCCGCCAAAATCCTTGCCGAAATCGAAGAGCAAACCAACCCGAAACCGAAAGCGGGTAAAAAGCAGCTCAACCAAGACCAGCTCAATACTAAAAAGCTGATGCTGGATTTAATCGACCGTGTGCGCGATGAGTCCGACGGCGAACATCCCGTGCGTTTGGTGTTCGAGCCGAAATCCAGCCGCATCGATACGGATACCTTCATCAACACGCTGATGGCGCAGACTTCGCTGGAAGGCAATGTGTCCATGAACTTGGTGATGATGGGGCTGGACAACCGTCCCGCGCAGAAAAACCTGAAAACGATTTTGCAGGAATGGCTGGATTTCCGCGTCGTGACCGTAACACGCCGTCTGAAATTCCGTTTGAACCAAGTGGAAAAACGGCTGCACATCCTTGAAGGCCGTCTGAAAGTCTTTCTGCACATCGACGAAGTGATTAAAGTCATCCGCGAATCAGACGACCCGAAAGCCGATTTGATGGCGGCGTTCGGGCTGACCGAAATCCAAGCCGAAGACATTTTGGAAATCCGCCTGCGTCAGTTGGCGCGTTTGGAAGGTTTCAAACTCGAAAAAGAATTGAACGAATTGCGTGAGGAACAAGGCCGTCTGAATATCCTTTTGGGCGACGAAAACGAAAAACGCAAGCTGATTATCAAAGAGATGCAGGCGGACATGAAGCAGTTTGGCGATGCGCGCCGCACGCTGGTGGAAGAAGCCGGACGCGCCGTGTTGACGCAAACCACCGCCGACGAACCCATCACGCTGATTCTGTCGGAAAAAGGCTGGATACGCAGCCGTGCCGGACACAACCTCGATTTGAGCCAAACTGCATTCAAAGAAGGCGACCGCCTCAAACAAACCCTCGAAGGCCGAACCGTTTTGCCCGTCGTCATTCTCGATTCATTGGGTAGAACCTACACGCTCGATGCCGCCGAAATCCCCGGCGGACGCGGCGACGGCGTGCCGGTTTCATCGTTAATCGAGCTGCAAAACGGCGCAAAACCCGTCGCTATGCTTACCGGTCAGCCCGAACAGCACTACCTGCTCTCAGGCAGCGGCGGCTACGGCTTCATCGCCAAGTTGGCCGATATGGTCGGACGCGTGAAAGCGGGCAAAGTAGTGATGACCGTGGATAGCAGTGAAACCGTCCTGCCTCCGGTTGCCGTCTATGCTTCTTCGCTCATCAATCCCGACTGCAAAATCGTACTGGCCAGCAGCGACCACCGCCTCTTGGCGTTTTCCATCGGCGAACTCAAAGTCATGCCCAAAGGGCGCGGTTTGCAGTTGATGTCGCTGACCGACG